>JBKOWA010000228.1:0-3212 GCA_046724155.1 Actinomycetota bacterium | reverse complement strand
CCCACGTTCGACTCCGCCCGCGGTCGGGTGCTCTCGCCGTACTCGGCGACCGCGTCCGACCTCGCTGACGAGGCTGCACTCGGCCGGCTCGTCCAGGACCCGAACAGCGGCGCCTACTGGGCGTGGCTCAACGGCACGTCGATGGCCGCGCCGCACGCAGTTGGCGTCATCGCACAGCTCCGGGCAGCGCACCCGGACCTGCCCGGCGGGTCCGTCGCGGCGCTGCTGAGGGAGACGGCCACCGAGATGCCCTGCCCGGGCGTTCTCGATCCGGGCGTCGAGTTCTTCGGGGCCCCTGTGCAGTTCTGCTCGGGCGGCATCGGCAGCAACAACTTCTTCGGCGCCGGTCTGGTCAACGCAGCGGCTGCCGCAGCGCAATAGGGCAACTTGTGGACGCGACACGCCCTTTACAGGCGTGTCGCGTCCACCAGTTGTAGGCGTGTCGCGTCCACCAGATTTCCGCCGGGGGTGCCGGTCAGCGCTGCCAGCGGCGCAGGCCGCGCCCCTCGACCCAGGACTCGATGATGAGGTGGCTCGGCGGCTCGGAGACGTAGGTGAGCACCACCTCGGTGACGTCCAGGCGGAACCGGCCCGACGGCTCGCCGGGATGGTCCGGATCCGCCACCTCCACGCCACGGCCGGCGAGCTTCGCCTCCCCCGGCCAACTGCTCGGGTCGTCCTCGGGAGGGTCCACGGTGGCGCTGTGCAGCGCGAGCCGCGGGTCGTTCCGCAGATCCTTGAGCTTGACGGAGCCGCCCATCATGCCCAGCCGGATCTCGCCGTCGGCGAACTCCGCCTCGATCCCGCTGATCCGCGGCGAACCGTCGCGCCGCAGCGTCGCCAACGTCTTGTGCTTGTGCGCCTCGAACAGCTGCCGCACCCGGGCCGCGAACTGCGGCTCGGCCTCCTCGACCGCAACCCACCTGGCCATGGCGCACAGCTTGCCAGCAGCCCGGCCGGCGCCCCAACCCAGTTACGCGGGCCGGAACCGGCAACGCCGGACTCCCGGGCCGCGCGAGTCAGCAGGGCTGGACACTCGTAATTCGTCCGGTTTGATCGGGCACGGCCCCGGCGGTCGGTCCGGACATCGGTTGTCAGCGCTCGGCGAGGTACGCGGCTTCGCGCCGCCGTGACCGGCGCCGTCCCAGGGCTCCCAGGCCGGTGCCGATCAGCGCGCCCACGACGCCCGGCCATATCGTGCCGCCGGCCACCATCTGTCCGACCGCACCGAACATGCCCGCGGCAGCCAGCACGCCCACAACCCCGACCACGGCATGCGCCGGAACCCGCTCCCGCCAGGCGCCCTCCCGGCGCCGCGTCCGCACCCCCGTCTGGATCCCGAAGATGCCGCTGCAGCCGGCGAACAGCGCCATCCACCCCAGCATCGGTGCCGACCGCCGGGGATGGCCGCCGGTCTCCAGTACGGCCCCGGAGGCCAGCCGGATCCACGCCGGAACATGGCCGTAGTAGACGAGGGTCACCTCCGCCCCCTCGGTCAGGCCCTCGCGCCCGTCCTGCCGCGGCACCCGGAGCGACAGCCGCTCCCCGTGCGTCCGCCCCGGCGCACCCTCGGGCACGTCGACGAACCACTCCTGCTCACCGGTGAACCACGATCCCCGCGGGGAGCCGCGATCCCGCAACACCGCCGACCGTTCGGTGGTACAGCCCGCGGCGAAGTCGGTGTCGCAGACCGGCGCGTGCCCGACGCCCCCGACCTCGGTGGCGACGGCCACCGCCGTGGCCGCCATCCACACCCCGACCAGCACCGCCACCGCGCCGGAGACGACCCACACCACCGGCCTGATCAGTCGACGGTCCACGCCTGCCTCCCCCGGCGTCCTCCAGCCCGCCGTCCCCATCTCGTCGGTCAACGTCAACCGCCCCGGGCAGGGCGTTCGCGGTCGCCGGAGGGAGCCCATGGCGGACCCCCTCAGCCCGAGCCGTCAGCGCCGGGCCGGCGGGCGCTCATGGCCGGTGGATGGGACCTACCCTTGCGTCAGCAGCGGCAACCGACTCGGCAGGACAGCGCCAGGCGGGTCGGTGCCCGCCGGCGGCTGACCGGGGTGTTGCCCACCGCTGCCGCGCGACTGCCCGGAGACCCGCGGGCTGCCCGGAGACTCAGGTACCCGGTGCCTCAGGTACCCGGTGCCTCAGGGCAGTCCGGCCTCGGCGGCCAGCAGCTGCCCGAGCTGCTCCGGGTCGGCGGAAGGCACGCCGCGGGCGGCGAACCAGGTGGCGACGTTGTGCGCGTCGCGGGTGAGGTACGCCGGGCCCTGCGGGTTGGCGATCACATCGACGACCTGCGGCAGGTCGATCATGACCAGCCGCTCGTCGTGGACCAGCAGGTTGAACGCCGACAGGTCGCCGTGGGCCAGCCCGGACCGGGCCAGCACCACCAGCATCTGCACCAGCTGGTCCCACAGGCCGGCCAGGCCGTCCCGCACCTGCGCCAGCCGTGGGGCCGCGGTCCCGTCCGGGTCGCCGATGAACTCCAGCAGCAGCTCGGTGCCCTGCAACTGCACCGGGTACGGCACCGCGACCCCGAGCGTCCACAGCCGGCACAGCGCCCCGAACTCCGCCATCGCCCACTGACCGGCGATCAGCTCCCGGCCGACGGCGGTGCGGTTGCGCATGGCCCGGGTCTCCCGGGACTTCCGGACCCGGCGGCCCTCCAGGTAGCCGGCGTCGCGGTGGAACAGCCGGTGCTCCGCCGAGCGGTACCGCTTGGCGGCCAGCAGGCCGGACCGGTCGGTGCCCGGCACGCCGCGTTCCACCAGGTGGACGTCGGCCTCCTTGCCGGTCTTGAGCACCCCCAGCTCGGTGTCGACCGCGGCCAGCTCGGTGATCACCCATGGCGGGTGCGGCGGCGGACCTTGCAGCACCCCGGGGTCCTCCCAGGTGGACCAGCGGTCGCCTTCCAGGGGAACATCATCATCACTGTCCAGGTCGAACCGGACGCGCTGGCGACGATTGTCCTCGAAGTCCAGCTCGTGATCGTCAAAACGAGGCTTGCGGCGTGGCACGGTGGGTCTCCGTTGTCGGTAGGCGGCCCACCGGCGGCAACCTCAGCCGGCGGGCGTTTGCGGGCGGAACGAGAGCAGCCCGAACTCCACAGTCATGGCCGCCACCCCCTTTCCGCTCAGCCGGACAACCGGCACCGGACCCGCACACCATGCCGCCGGCTCAGCCCGGCCCGCAACACATTTCCACGC
>JBKOWA010000158.1:0-4967 GCA_046724155.1 Actinomycetota bacterium | reverse complement strand
GCCTGCAGGCCGGAGCGGTCCAGCTTGCCCTGCCAGAACGCCAGGTTGGCGGCCTCCAGGTCGGTGGCCGCCGGCGCGGCGAGCTCGGCGAAGTCGGCGTCGCCGCGGAAGTCGTCCACCGGCAGCCGCAGGTCCAGGGTGAACGCGGTGCCGTCGGAGACGTCGAACTTCCACACGAAGGCCGCCGTGCACAGGCCCGCGTTGCTGTCGGTGGCCTGCTCGGCAAAGTTGAGCCCGCGGCCGGCGGCCAGGTCCGCGAACGGGTTGGCGACCAGGTAACGGTCGGGGTCCCAGGACCCGTCCGGGTTGCCGTACAGGCCGAACGTCTCCGGGGCGGTGTCGAAGACCGGCCCGGAGCCGGAGTTGGTCTCCACCCGCCGCTGCGCGGGCAGGTACCGCAGGAAGCTCAGCTGCGAGTCGGCCAGGTAGCGGCCGGCCCGGTCGTGCCGCACGAACCCGCTGGGCTTGATCGGCGTGACGGCCACCCCCAGCCAGCCCGCCCCCGCCCCTGGTCCGACCGCTCCCACCGGCGTCACGCTGAGCCGGTTCAGCACGATGGAGCGCTGCCGCAGCCCCACCGTGGTGCCCAGGGTCCGCTGGGTGACCTGCACCGGCATCGGCGGCCGGTAGATGGTGGTCATGACCGGCAGGTAGCCGCCCTGCCGGCGGCGCTCCAGGGCCGGCTCGCCGCTGCCCGGCTCCAGCCACTGTGGCAGGTGCAGCCGGCCGGTCGCGTCCAGCAGGAAGAACGACACCGTGTAGCGCTCGTAGACGGGCTCGATCTCGCCGGCCTGCCCGACCAGGCTCTCCTGCCGCGCGTCCTTGACCCCCACGATGCCCCAGTAGCGGTAGAGCGCGTTGGAGGCCAGCGCCCCTTCCCGGGAGTCGAACAGCCCGCCGTCGAAGCCGTCGATCCAGCGCCGGAACGTCTGCTGCAGCCACCAGGGCAGCGGGTAGGGCGCGCGGCGGGCCCAGGCGCGCCACATGACCTCGTAGAACATCCACTCGTGCGGCAGGGCCATGCCAGGCGCCCTTTCAGCTGGAGGTGAACCCGGTCTCAGCTCAGATGGACCCAGGCCGCGGGCGAGGGCACGCCGGCCTGGTCGACGACGGACAGCAGGTACCAGCCGGGCGGGGCCAGCGTGGCCGAGGCGGGCAGCTGCAGCTGCAGCGCCTGCGGTCCGGTCACCGCCAGCGGCAGGTCGACCAGCCGCTGCTCCAGGTCGGCGGAGTGGGTGGTGGCGCCGGGACGCATCAGCGCGGCGGTGGCGACCCGGGCCGCGTCCGGCGTGTGGACCGTCAGCGCCGCGCCGTAGCGCACCTCGGTGAGGGCCGGCGTCACCGACGGCCGCGGGCCGCGGAACAGGTACGGCGGCCAGAAGACCTCGATCCGCAGCTCCTCGGTCTTGCGCTGCGGGTTGGAGCCGGCCGTGACCACCTTGCCGTCCGGCATCAGCAGGGCGACCGAGTGGTACAGCCGCGGCACCCGGGACTCGGCGGCCATCTCCCACTCGCCGGTGTCCGGGTGGTAGATCTCGGCGCCGAAGGCGGCCTGGGCGGCGTTCTCCTCCATCATGGCCCCGCCGTTGACCAGCACCGTCCGGTCCGGCAGCAGGGTGGCGCACAGGTGCATCCGGCCCATGGCGAGGTCCTTGGCCGGGCGGTACCGCGGTTCGGCCGCGGCCAGGTCCACGATCGCGGCCGAGGCGGTGGCACCCGCCTGGTTGTGCATGTCGTAGGGGCCACCGCCGATGATCATGACCTGCTGGTCCTGCGCCGGCGGCAGCAGCACGCTCGCCGACTGGTTGCGGCTACCCGCGGCCGGCAGGCCCGGCACGTCGGTGCTGGCGTTGCTGCCCAGGTCCCAGACGGCCGGCCGCACCCCGTTGTTGTCGCCGTACTGGCCGCCGCTGTAGAAGACCCGGCCGTCGGCCAGCAGGAACAGGTGCCCGTACATCGGCCAGTGCGGCGACACCGGCCGCGCCGCCCAGCCCGCGCCGTCGGTGTAGATCTCGGGGACGATGTTCAGCATGCTGTTCTCGTCCAGGCCGGCGGTGGCCAGCACCCGGCCGTCGGCCAGCGCCAGCAGGGACGGGTACCACCGGCCGCCGGCCATCTGCGGCTGCGGCGTCCAGCTCAGCGTCGCCGGGTCGAAGGTGATCGACTGCCGCAGGCCGAAGAACGGGTCGTACTGCTGGGTGCCGCCCGCCGCCAGCAGCCGGCCGTCCGGCAGGAACGCGTGCCCGACGCAGAACAGGTCGACCGGCGTGGCCACCTGCTCGGTGTCCGGGCCCGGGTAGTGCCACACCGTGGTGCCCGACTGGTGCGCGTTGTGCCGGTCCGGGTCGTTCCCGGAGCCGGCGAAGAAGACCACGTCGCCGGTGTGCAGCAGCGCGGCATGCACCGCCAGGGTGCCCGAGTCCCGCTCGAGCAGCCGCCACACCCCCATGTGCGGGGCCATCTCCAGGTCGGTCATCGCGTCCAGCACCCGGTAGTAGCCGTCGTTCTTTCCGGCCGGGTTGTCGACTGCCAGCACGACCAGGTGCGGCTCCCCCGCCGGGCCAAGCGGGGTGACGGCCAGCCCGCCGCCCTGGTTCTCCCAGAACCCCCAGTCCGGCACCGGCAGCCACGGGCCCCAGCCGTCCGCCGGCCGCCCCCGCCCGTCCAGCCGCCAGCCGACGCTGTAGTAGGCGCCGTTGCGGCCCACCGGGTTGTCCACCGCCAGCACGACCAGCTCGGGCGTGCCGTCGCCGTCGAGGTCGGCCACCGCGATGCCGGCCCCCTGGTTCTCCCAGAACCGCCAGTCGGGGACGGCCTGCCAGGGCCGCCAGGCGGTGACTGTGCCATCGGGATTCAGCGGGCCGCTGCGGTAGTAGCCGCCGTTCGCGCCGTCCGGGGCGTCCACCATGAACACCATCAGGTCCGGCCGGCCGTCGCCGTCCACGTCGGCCACGGTGATGTCGCCGCCGGCGTTCAGCCAGGGGAACCAGTCCGGCACCTGCCGCCAGCCGCTCCAGCCGCCGGTCACCGCCCCCGTGTCCGGGTCCAGCGACCAGCCGACCCGGTAGTAACCCTGGTTGGGCCCGTCCGGCGCGTCGACCATGAACACGACCAGGTCGAGCTGACCGCTGCCCCGGACGTCGGCCACCGCCACGCCGGCCGCCGCGGTCACCGCCGGGAACCAGTCCGGCACCTGCTGCCACCCGGTCCAGCCGCCGGCGATCACGCCGGCATCGTCCAGGTGCCGGCCGACCCGGTAGTAGCCCGCGCTCGCGCCGGCCGGCGCGTCGACCATCAGCAGGACGACGTCCGGGTGGCCGTCGCGGTCGACGTCGGCCACCGCGACCGAAGCGTCGGCATTCTCCCCGGAGAACCAGTCAGGAACCGCGGTGAAGTCGCTCTGCATGCCCCCACCCGTCGCCGCGGACGTGCCCGGAGGCATGCGATCCGGTCGTCCTGATCCCCCCAGGTCAAACGCCTGCCACGATACCCCGCCCGCCGGCGGCCACGGTCAACCACAGGTAAACGCCGATGCGCCGGTTGGTAGGCGTTTGCCGGGATAATCCGGGATGATCACGCGGCGGCCGGGCCCGCACGCCGACCGCGTCGCATCGGCCGTCTAGGCTGGACGGGGCACCTGCCGATCAGACAGAACGCTCTAGCGGCCTAGCAGTCCCAACCGGGAGAGAACGTGCCAGCCAACCGTGTCAGCGTCCCGCCGACGATGTTCCAATGGGCACGCCAGCGTTCGGGGCTCAGCGTCACGGACCTCGGTGGTCGCTTCCCCAGGCTGGTGGACTGGGAAGCCGGTCGCCTTTCGCCCACTATACGGCAGTTGGAGGCATACGCGCAGGCTACCCATACGCCGATCGGATACTTCTTCCTTCCCGCCCCACCGGTTGAGACTCTGCCCGTCCCCGACTTCCGGACATTCGGCGATCAGCCGGTTCCGAAGCCGACCCCGGATCTGCTCGACACCATCTATTCGTGCGAGCAGCGACAGGAGTGGTACCGCGGACACGCCGAGGCGAGCGGTTTTGAACCGGTCCCGATGGTAGCCAGTCTCCGGTTGGACACCGACGTGGTCGAGGCGGCTGGTCAGCTGCGGGACGTGCTTGGCTTCGGCTTGGCACATCGGGTGGATTTTCCGACCTGGACCGCGGCCCTTGACGGCCTTCGCGAGCACGCCGAGGATGCCGGCGTACTCATCATGATCAATGGCGTGGTCGGTAGCAATACCCATCGCAAACTCGACCCAGACGAGTTCAGGGGCTTCGCGTTGGTCGACAGCTTCGCTCCGCTCATCTTCATCAACGGAGCGGATACCAAGGCAGCCCAGATCTTCACCCTCGCTCATGAGCTGGCTCATGTCGCACTAGGCGGGTCGGCTATCTCGCGGCCTGATCTCGGCAGCCTTGACGAGGGGAGCGAGACCGAGCGCTGGTGTAATCGCGTTGCCGCCGAACTTCTCGTGCCTATTAGTTCGCTCAGGCAGGAGTACCTGACGAGCAATGATCTCGGAAGCGAACTGACACGGCTAGCGAAGTACTACAAGGTGAGCACCCTCGTCGTTCTGCGACGCATCTTCGATGCCGGGCTCATCGACCGACACGCCTATCGATCGAACTACGAAGCCGAGCTGGCACGACTGCTCGCCCTCATGGGCGACGGGCCGTCGGGCGGCAATTTCTACAATACTCAGCCAGTCCGGGTGAGCAAGCGGTTCGCCCGCGCGCTGATCGCAGACACACTTGAGGGGAGAACCCTGCATCGAGAAGCCTTCCGGCTGCTCGGCTTCAAGAAGTACTCCACTTTCCAAGAACTAGGACAGCGGCTCGGAGTCGCAAGATGTACCTGATAGACTCCGACGTCTTCATCGATGCAAAGAATCGCCATTACGGGTTCGACATCGTCCCTGCCTTCTGGACCTGGATTGAGCAGCAGCACCGAGCCGGACGTGTCTACAC
>JBKOWA010000582.1:0-3136 GCA_046724155.1 Actinomycetota bacterium | reverse complement strand
GATGCAGCAACGAGTCTCGTGGGCTCGGAGATGTGTATAAGAGACAGGTGCTGGCCTGGTCGATCAACAGCTATGCGGTGATCAAGGAGCTGCTCACCGACCCGCGGGTGACCAAGAGCGCCCGCAACCACTGGCCGGCGTTCATCAACGGCGAGATCCCGCCGGACTGGGAAATGATCAGCTGGATCGCGATGGACAACATGGTCACCGCATACGGCAAGGACCACGTCCGGCTGCGGCGGCTGGTCGGCAAGGCGTTCACCGCGCGGCGGACCGAGGCGCTGCGGCCCCGGATCGTGGAGCTGACCAACGAGCTGCTGGAGGGTCTGGCGACCGCGGCGCCCGGCGAGGTGGTGGACCTGCGGGAGCGGTTCGCCTACCCGCTGCCGGCCCGGCTGGTGGCCGACCTGATCGGCATGGGCGAGGCGGCCCGCGTCGAGACCGCCAAGGTCATCGACATGATGGTGGACACCACGGTCACCCCGGAGCAGGCCCAGGCGGTGCTGGCCGGCTGGCGCAACGCGATGGTCGAGCTGATCGCGGCCAAGCGGGCCAACCCGGGCGAGGACATCACCAGCGACCTGATCGCGGCCCGGGACGAGGACGGCTCCCGGCTGTCGGAGCAGGAGCTGACCGACACGATCTTCGCGATCCTGGGCGCCGGCTCGGAGACCACCATCAACTTCTTCGACAACTCGATCACCGCGCTGCTGACCCACCCCGACCAGCTCGAGCTGGTGCGCAGCGGCGTGGCGAGCTGGGACGACGTGATCGACGAGACGCTGCGGGTGGAGTCGCCGCTGGCCCACCTGCCGCTGCGCTACGCCGTGGAGGACATCGAGCTGGACGGCGTGACGATCCCGCAGGGTGACCCGATCCTGATCAACTACAGCGCGGTGGGCCGCGACCCGGCGCTGCACGGGGAGACCGCCTGCGACTACGACATCACCCGGCCGGACAAGGAGCACCTGTCCTTCGGGTACGGCCCGCACTACTGCCTCGGCACCGGCATCGCCCGGCTGGTGGCCGCCACCGGGCTGTCCTCGCTGTTCGCGCGGTTCCCGGACCTGAGCCTGGCGGTGCCCCTGGAGGAGCTGCTGCCGCTGCCCACGTTCATCATGAACGGCCACCGCGCCCTCCCGGTGCGCCTCACCGTCCCGGCGCGCGTCGGCGCGGGCACGGACTGACCACACAGATCCGGGGTGCCGGCCGGCGGGCTCGGGCCGCCGGGGAACGGGTCGCCGGGGAACGGGCCGGTGGGGAAACGGGCCGCCGGGGAACCGGCCGGCGGGCTCGGGCCGCCGGGGAACGGGCCGGTGGGGAAACGGGCCGCCGGGGAACGGGCCGCTGTGTCGATCTCCGGCGGCCTTGACCAACAATGTCCGTGCGTCTGCACGTGCTGGTGCACGGGATCTTTGCTAGGGCTCGGGAAGGCGGCCGGCGCACGTACCGTTATGCGGATCACTCTCGAGACGACTTCGGCCGGGCGGCCAGGCCGATACGCGGGTTTCGGCCAGGTTTGTCAGCGGTTTCGGCGGCCGGCGGCGCTCCGGTCCACCCCTCGGAGCGCCCGGCAGAACGGGATAGGGTGGGCCTAGTGGTACTTACCGGTCGGACCGGACTCCGACGAAAGTGCTGCGGGAATTGACAAGCTTGGTCCAAAATCGTGGGCCAGGTTGACGGCACCGAGTACGGGCTGGCCCACCCGTTCGGCGTCGGCTGGCCGGTGTCCTGCCTTGCCGCCCGACACGGAGCTACAAATGGTGGTCCAATCGGCCGAGTTCGCCGCGGAATTGAAGACCTTGCGTAAGGGCCGGGGTATCTACGTCCCCCAGATCGGACAGCGCGTGGGGCCGGCGCTGCGCAGCGTGTGCGGTGTCGCCGCCGGCGACACCGCCGGTGAGATGCGGCGCAAGGTGGCGACCCGGCTGGAGGAGATGGCCGTCGGCCTGCCGGACGACCTGCACGTGGCGGTGCTGGCCGCGCTGGCCATCCACCCCGACGTGCGGCAGCCGTTCTACCAGGACCGGATCCGCTGGGTGGCGCGCTACCTGGAGCGGGACGAGCGGACGGCGCGCCGCCGGGTGGACGACGGCATCGCGCAGCTGGCCGAGATGGCCGCCGCCGAGTCCACCGAGACGACAGTCAACGGCCGGATGCCCGGCGCGGACTCGTTCCCGCTCTCCTGGCGGGTGACCGAGCTGCGCGCGATCGTGCTGCTGGACCACCCCGGCCGGGAGGCGATCGAGCTGCGCCGGATCGTGGCCGAGCGGGACGGCCTGGACCTGCTCGACCTGGCGTTCACGCTGCCGCGCGACCCGGCCGACCCGCGGGGCCCGCGGCACCTGCTCATCGACGTGCTGTACGGCGGCACGCTGCTGGAGCAGGCGCCGCAGTCCAGCGAACGCTTCGGCTTCGGGCTGCGGCTGCCCCGGCGGCTGGAGCGCGGGGAGCGGTACGAGTACGGGCTGCGCTTCCGGGTGCCGCCGGGCCAGCCGATCCGCCCGCACTACACCTGCGTCTCCAGGCAGCAGTTCGAGCACTTCGACCTGCGGCTGCGGTTCGCCGCGGACCGGCCGCCGGAGCGGGTGTGGCGGCTGGACAGCGTGTTCCAGCGGGATGTCGATGACCCGGTCCCGAGCGGTGAGCCGGTGGTCCCGGACGAGTCCGGCGAGCTGCACCTGACGTTCCGGCACCTCACCCCCGGGCTGGCGTACGGCGCCCGCTGGCAGGACGGCTGACCGGGGCGGCCGGGCCGGGCATTCCACGGCGCGGCCGCCCGGTCCTCCCGGCCCGTTCCGTTCGCCTGGTTCTGTTCGCCTAGCCGACATGGCGCGTACGCCTTCCCGGTGCCCGGCCGTGCCCTGCCCCCGCTGGGATGGCCGGCGGCGAGACGCTCTTGCCAGGTATCGAGGGAGGACCAGCCATGCCGACCCGTCGTACCGCGCTCGCCGGCATCGCCGCGGTGGCGCTGTCCGTCCCGCTGTCCGCCACCGGCCGGGCGCTGGCGGCCCCGGCCGCCCCCGATGCGGCGGCCGGACCCTCGGGGGCCGCCGGGTCGGGCCGGGCCGGGGACCTCGGCTCGCTGGTGATCGGCCACCGCGGCGCCTCCGGCTACCGGCCCGAGCACACCCTG
>JBKOWA010000336.1:0-3891 GCA_046724155.1 Actinomycetota bacterium | reverse complement strand
CCACCCACCCCACCACCCGACTAACCGAACAACCACCCCGGCATGCGGGGGCCAGCCACCCACCAGGAGGTGGGAGGCGGCCCCCCCACACCCCACCCCCCCCCCGGAACCCCCAACAGCACCAGCCCCTCCCGGAAAAGGCCAACCGCAGGCTGCAACCGCCTCGTCACGTTGGATGCCCGCAAACGCCTACGACTACCACAACCCCGAGAAACCAACGCCTACGAATACGCTGCGTACTCTTAGTAGCGGTTGGGGTCTGCCGCTGTGCGCCGCGGGTGAGTGGGCCGGTGAGGCCGGCCGGTTCTGACGGATGCCCGGGCGGAGGGATGCGGCTCCGTGCTCTTGTTGAATCACCCACCCGCATCACCCGTCAGTTGCAGTTACCAGTGCGGAAGCGTGCGTTCGTGCTTTATCATGAGTTAGCCGACCGTGATTCGCTCGTCCCCGAACTTCGCCACGATCTCGATTTCCCCGCCGAGCGCCTCGACGTAGCTGCGTACCGTAGCGATCTCGGCCCGATCGAGTTCGCCGCGTTCGATGCGCGAGATCCGCGACTGGGATACGCCGATCCGGTCGGCCAGCTCGCTTTGGCCGAGTCCGTAGGATCGCCGGATCTCCGCCAGCCGGTATGCTCGGACCTCCGCTCGCATGGCCGCGCCAAGAGCTTCGATGCGTTCCTGGTCAAGCTTTCCGGTTGCGCGGGCGGCGGCCCGTACAGCCTTCCAGGTGCGCGCCACGTCGTCAGCATGATGTCAAGGTTCTATGATGTCAAGGTTCTATCCGTGTCGCTGCCCGCGTCGGGACGGTGCGCGAGGCGGTGGCATCGTGGGCGAGCACGGGGTGTCGCAGCTACCGGTGGTCAAGGCCGAGCCGCTGATGAGTGCTGGCCGCGGAGATCGTCGGTTCGGTGGTGGAGCGGGACCTGTTGGACTGCTGCACTACCCCACCTCTTGGTGATCGCCGGCTGACTGTCGGTTACTGGGACCCGGAGGGCGGGGCAGGCGGAAGGAAACCGGCTCGAGTCTTGTCGTACCCCTGTGTTTGGCTGAGCCACGTAGCCAGCCCAGTGGAGGGGAGAGGGAATGCCCGGGGATGCCGCCGTGCGGGCGGAGGGGTTGGACAAGAGCTATCGCCGGACCGAGGCGCTGCGCGGGGTCGATCTCGAGGTCGAGCAGGGCACGGTGTGCGGGCTGCTCGGTCCGAACGGCGCCGGCAAGACCACGATGGTGCGGATCCTGGCCACTCTGCTCCAGCCGGACGCGGGCCAGGCCTGGGTGGCCGGGTTCGACGTGCTGCGGCAGTCGGCCCAGGTTCGCTACCAGATCGGCTTGGCGGGGCAGTACGCGGCGGTGGACGAGCTGCTCACCGGCCGGGCCAACCTGGAGATGGTCGGCCGGCTGCACCACATGCCGGCCAAGCAGGCCCGGGCCAGGGCCGCCGAGCTGCTGGAGCGCTTCGACCTGGCCGACGCGGCCAACCGGGTGGCCAAGACCTACTCCGGGGGCATGCGCCGCCGGCTGGACTTGGCCGCCGCGCTGGTGGCCGCGCCACCGGTGCTGTTCCTGGACGAGCCGACCACCGGCCTCGACCCGCGCAGCCGCAACGACGTCTGGCAGGTCATCGGCGACCTGGTCGCGGACGGCACCACGGTGCTGCTCACCACGCAGTACCTGGAGGAGGCCGACCGGCTGGCGGACCGGATCGTGGTGATCGACCACGGCCGGGTGGTGGCCGCCGGCACCGCGCCGGAGCTGAAGTCGGAGCTGGGCGGCGAGCGGATCGACGTTGTGGTGCGGGAGCTGGACGAACTCAGTGAGGCGGCGGTCGCGCTGCGCCGGGCCAGCGGTTCGCAGCCGAGCACGTCGCCGGACGACCGCCGGGTGACGGTCTCCGCAGCCGGCGGGGTCAGCGTTTTGACCGCCGCGGTGCGCGAGCTGGACGCCGCCGGCATCCAGGTGGAGGACATCGCGCTGCGGCGCCCCACCCTCGACGACGTGTTCCTGCGGCTGACCGGGCATCCCGCGGAGGAGCCCGGCGAGCTCGAGCTGGCAGAGGTGACCCGATGACATCCATGGTCCTGCCGGCGCCGCCGAGCACGCCGCTGTCCCGGCTGCGCTGGGCCGTCGCGGACGGCCTGGTGGTGGCCGGGCGCAACCTGCGGCACATCCGCCAGGTGCCGGACAAGCTGCTGAACGCCACCATCTCGCCGATCATGTTCGTGCTGCTGTTCGCCTACGTGTTCGGCAGCGCCGTCCCGGTGCCCGGTGGCTACCGCGACTTCCTGATGCCCGGGATCTTCGTGCAGACCGTCGCGTTCACCTGCGCCACCACCGCCATGGGTGTGGCCGGCGACATGTCCAAGGGCCTGGTCGACCGGTTCCGGTCGCTGCCCATGGCTCGGTCCGCGGTGCTGGTCGGGCGGACCTCGGCCGACCTGGTGGAGGGCATGATCGGCATCTCGGTGATGGCCGCCTGCGGGCTGGCGGTCGGCTGGCGGATCCACAACGGGCCGGGCAAGGCTCTGGTCGGGTTCGCGCTGCTGCTGCTGTTCGCGTTCGCGATGAACTGGCTGGGCACCATCATCGGGCTGCTGGTGAGGAGCCCGGAGGCGGTGCAGGGGCTGGTGTTCGTCACGCTGTTCCCGATCACGTTCGTGGCGAACACCTTCGTGCCCACCGAGCACATGACGCCGTGGCTGCGCACCGTGGCCGACTGGAACCCGATCAGCACGATGGCGGCGGCCTGCCGGGAGCTGTTCGGCAACATGGCAGCGCCGTACACCGGCGGGGCGTGGCCGCTGCACCACCCGGTTCCCGCCGCGTTCGGGTACTCGGTGCTGCTGCTCGTGGTGTTCGCCCCGCTGGCGATCCGGCGCTACCGGACGGCGGTGAGCCGCTGAGGGGCCGCTAACCTCCCGCGGTATGGCGGGATTCGAGACGCTGGCGATCCACGCGGGGCAGGAGCCCGACCCGGGCACCGGTTCCGTCGTCGTGCCGATCTACCAGACGTCCACCTACAAGCAGGACGGCGTGGGCGGGTTGCGCGGCGGCTACGAGTACAGCCGCAGTGCCAACCCGACCCGCACCGCATTGGAGACATGCCTGGCGGCGCTGGAGGGTGGCGCCCGCGGGCTGGCGTTCGCCTCCGGGTTGGCCGCCGAGGACTGCCTGCTGCGCGCCGCGCTGCGGCCCGGTGACCACGTGCTGGTCCCGGACGACGCCTACGGCGGCAGCTACCGGCTGTTCGCCCGGGTGCTGGCCCGGTGGGGGCTGGAGTACGACGCGGTGCCGCTGGCCGACCTGGACCGGGCCCGCGCGGCGTTGCGCCCGGAAACCCGGATGATCTGGTGCGAGACGCCGACCAACCCGCTGCTCGGCGTCGCTGACATCGCCGGGTTGGCCCGGTTGGCGCACGAGGGTGGCGCGCTGCTGATCGTGGACAACACCTTCGCCTCGCCGTACCTGCAGCAGCCGCTCGCCCTCGGTGCCGACGTGGTGGTGCACTCCACCACCAAGTACCTGGGCGGCCACTCCGACGTGATCGGCGGCGCGCTGGTGGTGCGCGACCAGGAGCTGGCCGGGACGGTGGAGTTCCACCAGAACGCTATGGGTGGGGTGCCGTCGCCGTTCGACTGCTGGCTGGTGCTGCGCGGGGTGAAGACGCTCGGCGTGCGGATGGACCGGCACTGCGCCAACGCCGAGCGGGTCGCCGCCATGCTGACCGCGCACCCGGCCGTGGACCGGGTGCTGTACCCCGGGCTGGGCGACCATCCCGGGCACGAGGTCGCGGCCAAGCAGATGCGCGGGTTCGGGGGCATGGTGTCGTTCACCGTGCACGGCGGCGAGCCGGCTGCGCTGGCGGTGTGCGAGCGCACCACGGTGTTCACCC
>JBKOWA010000130.1:0-2791 GCA_046724155.1 Actinomycetota bacterium | reverse complement strand
GGCCAGCAGGTCCCGCACGTCGTAGCCGAAGGTGGACACCGACTGGTCGTGGCTGCGGTTGATCGTGTTGCCGTTGGCGTCGTAGGTGAAGGCGGTGGTGTTCTTGACCGCCCCGGCGAGTTTCTCCTCGACCTTGGCCACCTGGTCCAGCCCGTCGTAGGTGACCGCGTAGGTGTCGATCAGCGCGTTCGGGCTGGAGTCGGTCACCTGGGTCTGGTTGCCATCCGGGTCGTACCCGAAGGTGAACACGGTCTTCTCGTTGTCGGTGTCGGCGGAGTTGTCCCGGACCAGCTTGACCGCGTCCGCGGCGACGGTGCCGTTGGCGGCATCCGACAGTGACACCTTCTGCCCGGTGCCGCCGGCGGTGAAGCTGAACGAGCCGAGGCTGACCCAGGTGCCGCCGCCGGTGGACTGGTTGACCGTCCGGGTCGTCGAGCCACCGGTGGTGGTGACGGTGTACTGGGCGTTGGTCGCCGCGGCGGTCGGGTACTTGACGAACACCTGGTAGGTGCCGTCCTGCGGGATGACCAGGTTCCAGGCGAACGTGTTCGACCCGGTGCCGCCGCCGGCGTGGGTCTGGTAGTCGAAGCCCTGGAAGCCGGTCCCGGTGGTGGATGCCGGCCAGGAGCCGACCGCGGAGACGTTCTGCGCGTCGGAGTTGTCCACCAGCGCGATCTGGGCGCCGACCGGGATGCCGTTGTCGGTGCGGGACTTCAGCTTCCCGTCCGGGTAGTACGTCCAGCTGACCGACCGGGCGGCGGAGTGCGGGTCGGTGGCGGGAGGAGGTGCCTCACCGCCAGGTGTCAGCGTGCTCGAGAGCTGCTTGCCGTTGTTGTCGTAGTCGTAGGTGGTGACGATGTCCCAGGGGTCGGTCGACGTCCTGGTCCAGCCGTTGTCGAAGTAGGTGTAGGTGGTGTCGTTGCGCACGCTCTGCCCGGCCGAGGGCGGCGCGGACACGCTGGCCAGCCGGCCGGCCGGGTCGTAGTTGTAGGTGGTGCGGTTGGCGGTGTTGTACCGGGAGTCGTTCGGGTCGAACGGGGTGAGCTGGTCCTTGACCCGGTTCAGCTCGTCGTAGGTGGTCTCCGCGATGAAGTCGTTGGTCACCCCGGTGGTGGCCACCCCGCGTGGCATCTCGACCTTGGTCTGGTTGCCGACCTGGTCATAGCTGTAGCGGGTGGTGTTGTAGACGACCGTCCCGCTGTTGTTCTTGAACGGCGCCTGGACCTGCGCGGTCATGCCGCGCGCGTCCAGGGTGACCAGGGTCCGGTTGCCGTCCTCGTCGGTGGTCGCGACGGTGCGCCCGTCCTTGTCGTAGTCGGTGGACTTGGTGTTGCCCGCCGCGTCGGTCACCGTCTTGGTCCGGTGGTCCAGGTCGTAGGTGTACTTCGCGGTGAAGTCGGCCGGGTCGGTGGTGGCGTTCTTGTTCGCGTCGACCTCGGTGAGCATGTTGCCGACGTTGTCGTAGGCGTAGGTGATGATGCCGCCGGCGGCGTTGGTGATCGCCGTGTTCTGGTAGACCTCGTCGTAGCCGTAGTGGGTGACGAAGTCGTTCGGGTCGGTGGTGGTCAGTGTCCCGTTCGGCGCGGTCTCGGTGAGGGTGTTGCCGACCTTGTCGTAGGTGAACGCGGTGGTCCGAGCCGGGCCGGTCGGGGTGTCCTTGGGCAGCGAGCCGGAAGTGATCCTGTCGTCGTTGTCGTAAACCGCGGTGGTGACGGCGCCGGTCGCGTCGGTGGCCTGGGTGACGTTGTCGTTGGCGTCGTAGATCGGCGCCGGGGTGGTGATGAACTGGTTGTTGGCCTCGTCCTTCGGCACCGTCCGGTCCAGCGGTCGGCCGAACACGTCGTAGTTCTGCGTGGTGTGGTGGGTCAGCGGGTCGGTGACCCTGGTGACCTGGCCGCGCACGTCGTAGGTGTACTGGGCGGCGTTGGTCTTCGCGTCGGTGATGGTCTGCGGGTAGCCGTTGGGGTCGTAGCTGGAGTAGCGGGTGGTGTTCCCGTTGGCGTCGGTCGCCGTGGACAGCTGACCGAACGCGTCGTAGGTGTAGGTGGTGGTGAAGTCACCGGCCGTCGGGGTGGCGTTGCCGGCCGGGTCGGTGACCGCCAGCAGGTTGCCCTGGGCGTCGTAGCCGAAGCTGTAGACCCGGCCCTCCGGGCTGGTCTTGCTGACCAGGTCGGCCACATGCCCGTTCAGCGACGTCTGGTAGGCGTAGGTCGTCGCCGGGGTGGCGTCGTGGTTGGCCTGCGCGTCGGTCATCGACTGCGGCAGCCCGGTGACCGGGTCGGTGACCCAGGTCGTGACCGCTCCGTTGGCCTCCTGCAGCCGGTCCAGGTTGTTGTCGGCGTCGAAGTGCGCCTGGGTCAGCCGCCCCTTGGCGTCGGTGGCGGTCTGCAGCCGGCCGAAGCCGTCCATCAGCAACGTGCTGGCGTGCGTCTCGGCGTCGGTGACCACCGTCTGGATCGTGGAGCCCGCCGTCCCGTCCGGGTCGGTGTAGGCGAACCCGGTCGGGTTGCCCAGCCGGTCGGTGATGGTCTTGGCCCACCAGTGGAACTGCGGGTTGTCCTCGGGGAGGCTGTAGTAGTTCAGGTTGGTGGTGTGCCCGCGCGGGTCGGTGACCGACACCAGCTTGACGTTCTTGTTGCCCTGCGTCATGTCGTAGCCGAACCGGAACGTCTTGGCCGCCGGGTTACCAGCACCGTCCACCAGCTTGGCCATCAGGCCCTTGTCGGTGTAGGTGAACGTCAGCTGCCGGCCGGAGATGTCGGTGACCGACCTGACCTGGTCGATGATGAAC
>JBKOWA010000366.1:0-4849 GCA_046724155.1 Actinomycetota bacterium | reverse complement strand
GCCTTGAGCTGCACGAGGGCTTCTGGCTGGGCTTCCTCTTCGGCGTGCCGCGGCGGGTGGTCGGGGACCTGACCGAGCGATCGACCCAGTACCTGCGGGCGACCGCCCGCGGCGTCGAGGTCCGCGAGCTGGGGCAGCCGGACGACCTGCCCAGCACCATATCCTGGCTGTTCGGCCTGGATACGGCCCCAGGCCTGGTATTGGTCACCGACCGGACCGGCCGCGGCGACGACGAGTGGCGGCAGGGCTGGCGGCACCTGCTGCTGCGGCTGAACGAGCGGCGCGAGCGGCTGCGGCAGTCGCTGCCGACCGGCCTGGTACTGACCGGTGCCCGTTGGTTGCTGCCGCTGGTCCGGGACATCGCCCCCGACCTGTGGTCCTACCGGTCCACCGTCTACCTGGCGCCCGAAGGTGCTGAGCCACCCCGTTCCCTGACCATGGACGAACCTACCCGGGACGCACCCGCGGAGGAGGACGAGCTGCGCCGGTTCGCCGAGACCGCGCTCGCCGCGCCGGCCGAGGCCTCACCGGCCGTGCGGGAGCGGATCCAGCTGGCCGAGCGGGAGCTGCAGTCAGGTCGCCCCGACCGCGTGGTCACCCACGCGCTGGCTGCCTTCGAGGCGGCATCCTCGCCGACCGACAACGCGTTGGCCGCGGCATACCTGGCGTTCGGCCGCCGTGGGCAGGGCGACCCGGCGGCGGCGGGCCAAGCGGCCAGCCAGGCACTGGGCGCGCGCGTCCCCCTGGGCGCCGACCTGACCGGGGACCTGCTGGCCGTCCTCGCCGAGTCGCCTGACCCGGAGGACCACGTGCCGGCAGCCCAACGGCGGGTGGCGATGGCCCTGCTGGCCGGCGAGCGGGGCACCGGTCGCAGCCGGGCCCTGGCAACGGCGTTGGCCCAGCTGGGCCAGGCGCAGTACAACGACGGGGACATGGCCGCCGCCCAAGCCAGCTTCCGGGAAGCCGTCGATCTCAACCGGCGGCTGTTCGCCGAGGAGGGCGACACCACGGAGCGGCTGGGTCAGCTGGCGACCGCCGTGCGGCAGCTGGGTGACAGCCTGGCCGAGGGCGGGAACCTGGCGGAGGCGGAGGCGCTGCTTGTGGAGGGCCTCGACCTGGAGCGCCGGATCCTGGCCCGCCAGGGCGCCACCGCCGAGACGCTGACCCGGTTGTCGGACTCGTTGAACGAGCTCGGCGACGTCTACGAGGACCAGGGCCGGCTGGACGCCGCCCAGGCGGCGTTCCGCGAGTCGGTCGCGCAGGCACGGGCGCTCCGCGAGCTGGCCGGGGAGACAGAGCCGGTGCTGCAGACGCTGTCGTACGCCCTCAACCGGTTGGGCACCCTGCAAGTACAGCTCGGTGCCCTGACCGACGCCGGGGAGCTGCTGTCGGAGGATCTCGCGCTGTCCCGCCGGCGCAGGGAGCTGGTCGGCGACCAGCCGCGGATCCTCCTCGACCTGTCAATCACACTCGATGCCCTCGGCGACGTGCGGGCGGCGCTGGATGACGTGACCGGGGCCGGGGAGCTGTACGCCGAGTCGGTGGCCCTCGCGCACCGGCTACACGCAACCGGTTACGAGACGGCCGACAGCCTCGCGCGCCTTTCACTCGCCCTCATCCGGCTGGCCGGCATCCGCCAGGACGCCGGAGACGTCACGGGGGCCCGCGCGCTGTTCACCGAGTCTCTGGCCACCGCCCACACGCTCCGCGCGCGGTTCGCAGACGCATCGCTCGCCCTGCCAACGGCATCCGCCGCCGCCGCATGGCTGGCCCGCTTGGAGCGGGACGCTGGGAACGTCGAGGCGGCCCGGGAGCTGTGGACGGAGGCCCTCGACCTGGCCCGGCAGCAACTGGCCGCGGTGGGAGAGCTCCCCCAGGCGCTCCAGGCGGTGGCGGACGCGGCGAACGGCCTGGCCAGCCTCGAACGGGACACCGCCAACCTCGACGCCGCCTTGGCGCTCCACACGGAGGATGTCGAGCTGAGGCGCCGGCTGCGCGAGCTTCTCGGCGACGCTCCGGAGACCCTCCAGGACCATTCCCGGGCGCTCGATGAGCTGGCCCGAACTCAGGAACTGGGTGGGGATCTCGACGCGGCGCTCGAGGCGTACTCCCAGGCCACGGCGCTGGATCGGGAGCGCCTGCGGCGCCACGGCGAGAGCCAGGACACCCTCAATGACCTCCCGATCGGGCTGGAGGGTCTCGGCGACCTGCTCAGCCGGCGGGGAGACGACGCACCGGCTCGCGAGGCGTACCGGGAGGCCTTTCACTGGTACGAGCGGCTGTCGGCGGAGTACGGGCCGCCGGCCGCCGACCCGGAGGTGCTGGCGCGGCTGCGGGATAAGGCAGCCGGCTGACCAGTCAGTGAGGCTTCAGTCGAGTTGCTTGACGGCGTCTTCGATGGCGCGGTGGAACGTGGGGTAGGCGTAGATCATGTGGCGGAGGGTGGGCACCGGGACGGCGGCGTGCACGGCGACGGCCAGCGCGGACAGCACCTCGCCGCCGCAGGGGCCGGCGGAGGTGGCGCCGACCAGGATGCCGCGGCCGGCGTCCATGACCAGCTTGATGAAGCCGTCGTTGCCGGCCTTGTGGATCCAGCCGCGGGCCGACCTGGGCAGCTCGGAGAACGCCACCCGGACGTCGAGGCCGGCGTCCCGGGCCTGCGCCTCGGTCATCCCGACCGCGCCGATCTCCGGGTCAAGGAAGGTCACCCGGGGCACCGCACGGTAGTCGGCACCCGGGCCGCCCTGGCCCAGGATGTCGCGCACCACGATGTCGGCCTGGTACATGGACATGTGGGTGAACGCGCCCTTGCCGGTGATGTCGCCCAGCGCGTACAGCCGGTCGCCGGCCCGCATCCGGTCGTCCACCGGCACCGCCTTGGCGGTCGGGTCCAGGCCGGCGGCCTCCGCCCCGAGCGCGCGCAGGTCGATGCGCCGGCCGGTGGCCACCAGCAGCCGGCCGCCGGTCACCTCGGTGCCGCCCTCCAGGCTCAGCGTGAAGGAACCGTCCACATGCGACACCGACTTGGCGACCTGTCCGGTGTGGATGGTCAGGCCGTCGGCCTGCAGCGCCTGGTCGGCCAGCGCGGAGGACTCCGGCTCCTCAACGGACAGCAGCCGGTCCAGCGCCTCCACCACGGTCACCGCGGACCCGAAGCGGGCGAAGACCTGGGCCAGCTCCAGGCCGATGGCGCCGCCGCCGAGCACCACCAGCGAGTCCGGCACCTCGGTGGCCCGGATCGCCTCCCGGTTGGTCCAGTACGGGGTGCCGGCCAGGCCGGGGATGGGCGGCACCGCGGGTTCGGTGCCGGCGTTCAGCACCACCGCCCGGCGCGCCTCGAACTCCCCCGCCACCGCACCATCCATACCGGACACCTCGACCGTGGCCGGGCCGGTCAGCCGGCCGGCGCCGCGGACGAACCGGCCGCCCTTGCCGACCAGCCGGTCCACCGCCACCTGGTCGTTCCAGTCGTCGGTGGCCTCGTCCCGGACCCGGGCCGCGACCGGCCCCCAGTCCGGGGTGACCACCGCATGCCCGGCCAGCGCATCCACCCGGCGCGCCTCGGCCAGCGCGTTGCCGGCCCGGATCATCATCTTGCTCGGCACGCAGCCGTAGTACGGGCACTCGCCGCCGACCAACCGCTGCTCGACGCCGACCACCGACAGGCCGGCCTGCGCCAGCCGGCCGGCCACATCCTCGCCACCCGGGCCGAGGCCCACGACCACAACGTCCACCTGTTCGACCATGCGCACAGTCTGCCGTCCCGGGCCGCCGTCCGGGCACTCTACCGATCCTTGATCGCTGGCGATCCCTGGCCGGCAGAAGTTGGCCGGAGGAGCGGGTACCGGCTGCGGCGGGTGTTTGGACGTGCCCGCTGGTGCCGGTGGCCGGTCGCGCTCTGGTCGTTGGTGCCGGTTTGCGGGGGTCTGCACCGCGGCGGGCGGTGTCGGTGAGCCGGGGGCACGACCTGGCGTTTGAGGCTGAACCTTCCATGATCACCTTCAGCAACGGGGGGTCGGTACCGTATCTATCGTCCGATACGGAATGGCAGGGGTTCGGGTGACGCGGGTCTTTATCAGTCATTCCAGCGATGACGTGCAGCTGGCCATGGAATTGCACGACTGGCTACATGAGCTCGGCCATGAAGTGTTCCTCGACCGGGACCTGCGTGACGGGCTGGTCGCCGGAGACGATTTGATTCAAGGCCTGCACGGACGGCTGCGGTGGGCCGACGCCGTGGTGGCCGTGGTCACCGGGTCCTACGGGCGGTCGCAGTGGTGTTCGGCAGAGCTGGGGGTGGCCCAGTCACGCGGAAGCAGGCTGATCCCGGTCCGCGCCGAGGGAGGAGCCGGTCACTCGCTGATCCCGGACTCGACCGTGTTCATCGACTACGCTGCTGACCCCGCTGGCGGTCGGGCCCGGTTGGCGGAGGCGCTGGCCCGAGCCGTTGGGCGTGGCTGGCCTGACGACCGGAACCCCTACCCCGGGCTGCGGGCCTTCAATGCGGACTGGCAGCAGGTCTTCTTCGGCCGCGCGGAGGAGACCAAGCAACTGGTCGACGTGCTGCGCGCGCTGGACGTCCAGGCTCGCGGGGGGATGCTGGTGGTCGAAGGACCGTCCGGCTGCGGGAAGTCCTCCCTGGTGCGCGCCGGCCTGCTGCCGCGGATGACCGACGAGCCCGGCTGGCTGGTTGCGCCGCCGGTCGAGCCGGCCGGTCCCGGCAGCGAGCCACTGCGCTGCCTGGCCCGCAGCCTCGCCGCAACCAGGCCAGCCGGGGCTGGGGCGGCCAGCGCCGCACTCGCCCGGCTGATCACCGGCCCGCACGGGCTGCTGGATCTGGCCGATGACC
>JBKOWA010000530.1:0-3772 GCA_046724155.1 Actinomycetota bacterium | reverse complement strand
CCAGCACGACCAGCCGCCGACCGTCTACACCCGACAGCAGGCCGTCCAGCTCGGCCCGGTCGGGAGCCGCCGGCAGTGCCGCGAGCTGCACGGCGCCGTAGCGGCTGAGCGCCGCCAGGGCCCGCTCGGTGCGTGCGTCGGTGCGCCCGCCGGTGTGCTCGCCGGGGGCGCCAAGCCGTACCGCCAACATCTCCACTTCTCGGTTACCCTTGACTCGCAAGAGGCCCGAACGCACTAATGCGTCCGGGCCGGTTCTGTTGCTTGGCGGGACACCCGCACCCGAGTCTCCCCCATGGAGTGTTCCATGCCCGTAACAGGCCTGCGGCCGGCCAGGTGACCGCCATCGTGCTGATCGGCGCCCAGTGGGGCGACGAGGGCAAGGGCAAGGCCACCGACCTGCTGGGCGAGCGCGTCCAGTACGTGGTCCGCTACCAGGGCGGCAACAACGCCGGGCATACCGTGATCACGCCGGACGGCGAACGGTACGCCCTGCACCTCATCCCGTCCGGGATCCTCTCGGCCGGCGTCACGCCGGTGATCGGCAACGGCGTGGTGATCGACCCGCAGGTGCTGCTCGGCGAGATGGCCGGGCTGGCCGAGCGCGGGGTGGACACCTCCCGGCTGGTGCTGTCCGCGGACGCGCACCTGATCATGCCGCACCACCGGGCGCTGGACCGGGTCACCGAGCGGTTCCTCGGCAAGGCCCGGATCGGGACCACCGGCCGCGGCATCGGCCCCGCGTACGGCGACAAGGTGGGCCGGATGGGCATCCGCACCCAGGACCTGCTCGACCCGGGCATCTTCCGGGCCAAGCTGGAGCTGGCCATGCGGGAGAAGAACCAGGTGCTGGTCAAGGTGTACAACCGCAGGGCCATCGACGTGGACGCGGTGGTCGAGGAGTACCTGGGATACGCCGAGCAGCTCGCGCCGCGGATCGTGGACACCCGACTGATGCTCAACCAGGCGCTGGACCGCGGGGAGCACGTGCTGCTGGAGGGCTCGCAGGGCACCCTGCTGGACGTCGATCACGGCACCTACCCGTTCCTCACCTCCTCCAACCCGACCGCGGGCTACGCCGCGACCGGCAGCGGGATCGGCCCGACCCGGATCAGCCGGGTGATCGGGATCCTGAAGGCGTACACGACGCGGGTCGGCACCGGCCCGTTCCCGACCGAGCTGTTCGACGAGTGGGGCGAGCGGCTGCGCAAGCAGGGCGGCGAGGTGGGCGTCACCACCGGGCGCGACCGCCGGTGCGGCTGGTTCGACGCGGTGATCGCCCGGTACGCGGTGCGGGTGAACGGGATCACCGACCTGTTCCTCACCAAGCTGGACATCCTGTCCGGGATGGACCGGGTGCCGGTCTGCGTCGGGTACGACGTCGACGGCGTCCGGCACGACGAGATGCCGATGACGCAGACCGCGTTCCACCACGCCCGGCCGGTGTACGAGTACCTCGACGGCTGGGGGGAGGACATCACGGAGGCCAAGACCTTCGAGGACCTGCCGCGGAACGCGCAGGCGTACGTGCGGGCCGTCGAGGAGAGGGCGGGCGCGCCGGTCAGCGCGATCGGTGTCGGGCCGGGGCGGGACGAGACCGTGGTACTGCGCGACCTGGTGTGACGGTCGGTATCCGAGACGTTACCGTGCGGCGTCGGGCGACTCGCGGCAGGCCGGGCCCACCGACCGGTCCGGACGGGTCACCTTGGTCCAGCGGGATGCGGTCCAATACCAGATGGTGATATTCCGCGATATCAGATGGCGATAATACCTGCGTATGGGGCGGGCCACGCGATCTTCCCTAGCGTTGCCTCGTGCCCGTCGATAAACCCCGCCTCAGCCGGTACGAGATCGACATCGAGGTCGAGAAGCGCCGCAAGCTCGGCCTGACCGACGCCATGTTGCAGCATGCCGGGCTGCAGCCGGGCGACCGGGTGCATGTCCAGGTCCGGCGCGACGGGCGGATCGTGATCACCCGGGTCACCGACCTGCTCGGCAAGTACGTCGGGGCGATCCCGGGCATCTCGTCCGCTACCAGGCTCGAGGAGCAGCGAGACCGATGAGATCCGCGGTAGTGGTGGACAGCGGGGTACTGCTGGCGTTGTGGGACCCGGACGAGGCCCGGCACGCGGTTGCCACCGCGGCGCTGGAACGTCACCTCGCCGATGGGTGCCGGCTGGTCGTCCCGGTCAGCGCGCTGTCCGAGGTGCTCGTCGGGGCGTTCCGCGCCACGCCCTACGCGGTCCGCACCATCGAGGGCTTCGTGGACGATCTCGTCACCGAGGTGCGGGCCATCGACCGGGCCGTTGGCCGGGCCGCGGCCAAACTACGGGCCGAGCGGCCGGCCCTGCGGCTGGCGGACGCCCTGCTGATCGCCACCGGCGAGGTGGTCGGCGCGCAGGAGATCATGACGATGGACCCCGGCCTGGCCACGGTGGACGCCCGGATCCGGGTGCTGGACAGGTAGCTTCCGGAGGGAACAGGTAGCTCGGCGGCGGAAACTGGTCGCCGAGGCGAAATTGTCAGTGCCCGGTGCGACGATCGTGCCGTCCGAAGCCGCACGGATTCCTTGGGGGACATGCGATGCCTGGTATGCCACGGCCCGTGGCCGACGAACGGGAAGGCTTGCTCGCCTTCCTTGCCCAGCAGCGATATTTCGTCCGGGTGGCCGCCCACGGGCTCACCGACGAGCAGGCGCGGGCCACGCCGTCCGCCAGCCAGCTCAGCATCGGCGGCCTGGTCAAGCACCTGGCCCGCACCGAGCGGCGCTGGATGGATGACGTGCTGCAACGCGCACCGCGCCCGGCCTTCGGCGAGGCGTCGGTCGACGAATACCTGGACAGCTTCACCCTCCGCCCGGACCAGACGCTCGCCGATGTGCTGCACGAGTACGAGCAGGTGGCCAAGGAGACCGAGTCCATCGTCGCCGGCATCGCCGATCTCGGGCAGCCGGTGCCGGTGCCGCCTGGTGTGCCGTGGTTCCCGCCGGACGTGTCGGCCTGGTCGGTCCGCTGGGTGCTGCTGCACCTGATCGAGGAGACGGCGCGGCATGCCGGCCACGCCGACATCATCCGCGAGTCGCTGGACGGCGCGACCGCGGTCCCGCTGCTGGCCGCGGTCGAGGGATGGGAGCCCACCCCGTGGGTTCAGCCGTGGCAGCCGGCGCCCGCCGGTGACGGCTAAGAGCCTGTTGGCAACCCTGCTGGCGGCGCTCCCGGCGCCCAGACGACGACCGGCTGCGTTGTCGTCGTCGCCGATACAACAGCGGTATCGGCTCCTCCTCCGCCTTGCCGGATCGCCGCCTGGATCACCGGGTGCATCCACCGAGGGATTGCCAACAGGCTCTAGGCTCGGGGGCCGTGCGAGTTCTTGTCGTCGGTTCCGGTGCCCGCGAGCACGCGCTCTGCCTCGCGCTGGCCCATGACCCGGCGGTCGCCCACCTGGTGTGTGCCCCGGGCAACGCCGGGACCGCCGCCGTCGCCGAGCAGCGCGCCCTCGACGTGGCCGATGCTCAGGCGGTGGCGGCGCTGGCCGGCGGGATCGGCGCCGACCTGGTGGTGATCGGGCCGGAGGTGCCGCTGGTGGCCGGCGCGGCGGACGCGGTCCGGGCGGCGGGCATCGCCTGCTTCGGTCCGAGCGCGGCGGCCGCCCGGATCGAGGGCTCCAAGGCCTTCGCCAAGGAGGTGATGGCCGCCGCCGGCGTCCCGACCGCGGCCGCCCGCGTGTGCACCACGTCGGACCAGGCGGCGGCCGCCCTCGATGAGCTCGGGCCGCC
>JBKOWA010000431.1:0-4774 GCA_046724155.1 Actinomycetota bacterium | reverse complement strand
CGGCGGAGCCGTGCAGGTGACCACCGAGGTGGCGGAGGACCAGGCCGGGGAGCACGCAGTCCCCGCCCGGACCGCGAAGGGCGGCGTCCATGACAGCTGGTGACACGAAGGTGACGGCGGTGGCGGCCCCGGAGCCGGCCGCAGGGGCGGAGCCGAGCCCATGGGGCGTCGGGTTCGGCCCGAAGCCTGCGGTGCGCAGGCCGTTCACGTCCCGCCAGCTCTGGCGGCTGGACGAGGCGCTGAGCCGGTCCACCTGGGAGACCGGGATCACGTTCAGCGTCTACGTCGGCGCGCTCGAGGAGCTGACCCACGACCATGCCGAGCGGCTGCACGCCGAGCTGGGCGACGTTGCCCCGCAGGCCGTGCTGATCGCGGTGTCGCCCGGGCAGCGGGTGCTGGACATCGTCACCGGCGAGGTGTCGGCCCGGCGGTTGCCGGACCGCGCGCTCGCGCTGGCGGCGCTGTCCATGCGGGCCTCGTTCGCCGCCGGTGACCTGACCGGCGGCCTGGTCAACGGCCTGCGGATGCTCGCGGACGCGGCCGGTCGCGCGGACTGAGGTGGCCGGCCGTGGGTTGTCCACAGCTCACGTCGTTGTCCACAGATCTGGTTCCGGTGCTGCATCGGGGCCTTGACAAGGTCGATGATGAAAGCGGGGTCGTCCCCCCGAGGAGGGTGGGGGCTGGGCTCCGGCCCGAGCTGGAGGTGCTCGGCGGGCGGAGCGGCTGGCTGACGGCCCGGGGTTCTCTCGGTACGGTTTGCTGAGGTCCCGTGCCGGTCGGGAAGGGCGCGATGTGAGCCGCCTGTGGAGTCCGCCTACCGAGTCCGCTGCTGCGAGAGCGCGCCGGACAGCGGCGTTGTCCTCCCTCCGCGCCGGCTCCGCGGGGCTGGCCCGGCGGCAGCGCGCCCAGCGGGACCGGCGGGCACCGCTCGCGCCGGGCACCCTGCTCGCGGCGGACGCGTCGTGGACGACGGCCCGGGTGCTGGCCGCCAACCTCGCGGTGGGCTGCCTGCTCGCCGCGGTCGTCGTGCTGCTGTCGAGCCTCGTCGAACACGTGACGCCGCAGGTGTTCGCCGTCCTCTTCGCCCTGCTGACCCTGTTCCTGGTCCGCCGCGGCGGCCGGCTGCGCCGGCGTGGGCTGCAGCGGCTCGGGCGGTCCGTCACGGGCTGGGCCGGGGTGACCGGGTCCCTCGTCGTGGTCTCCGGTGCGCTGGCGTTGCAGCTCACCTCCTTCGTCCCGGAGCTGCTGGCGCTGTCGGCGGGCTGGCTGCTGCTGCTCGGCGTGTGGGAGGACCTGCCCGTCCTGGTCACCGCGGCGGTGGTCCTGGTCGTCCCGGTCGTGTGGGGCGCGTTCGTCTGGGACCGGTCGCTGGTGGGTGCCGTGCTGATCGTGGTCGCCGCGGCGGCGTACGCCCGCGCGGGGACGGTGCACCGGGTCCTGTTCGGCGCGCTGGTGGTGTCCGCCGTCGTCCTGCTCACCGCGACCGTCCACCAGCTCACCCACGCCCGGGGAGCCGACGGCTTCGACGGCTCCGACCTGCTGGCCGTGACCATCGTGGTCGCCTGCCTGGCCGCCGCCGGGGAGGTGGAGTCCTGGCACGAGGACTGGGCCGCGTACGGGGCGACCGTCCGGTCGGTCGCGGCGGTGGCGGCGATCGCGCTGGCGGCACTGGTGGCCCAGGCGGCCCTGGTCGGCTCCTGGGTCGCGGCGACCCCGCCGTCCGCGCTCGCCCGGGTGGTGCTCGCCGGCGTCATTACGATGATCGTCCTGTGGGTGGTCGTCACGAACCGGCCGGTCCGGCCGGGCGGCCGGCTCAAGATCGCTGCCTGGACGCTCGCCATCGTGGTGCTGCTCGGCGTGCTCACCCACGCGTTCAGCCTCGACGCCGCCCGCTGGCTCGGGGTGGCGGCGCTGGCCCTGTGGGGCCTGCGGGCGGTACGCAGCGGGCTGCGCCGGTCCCGGCCGTGGTCGGTGGCGGGCGGGTTCGCGGTGGTGCTCGGCGCGACCGTGCCGGTCGTCGTCCCGTTGCCGGGGCTGGTTCCGTTGGTGCTCCTGCTGGCCGCCGTGGGCCTGGCGACCGCCGTGGTCGTGGTGCTCAGCCGGCCGGAGCGCCCCCTGGCCCCGGAGCTGTGAACCGTGCGGCTGCGGGCTCCCGCCGAACGCGCGCGGCTGTGCGACCTGCTCGACGAGCGGGGACCTGACGCGCCCACCCTGTGCGCCGGCTGGCGTACCGGCGACCTCGCGGCCCATCTCGTCGTCCGGGAGCACTCGGTCCTCGCGGCCGCCGGGATCGTCGTACCGGTGCTGGCTCCGGTGACCGCACGGGCGATGGCGCGGGTGCGCCGGCGGCCGTTCCCGACCGTCGTGGACCGGATCCGGCGCGGCGGGCTGCTGCCGCGGGAGGGGCGGCTCGGTGAGGCGCTGCACCTGCTGGAGTTCGTGGTGCACCAGGAGGACATCCGGCGAGCCCCGCCGGATCTCGATGCGTCGGCAGATTTCAGTGCGCCGAACGCGGGTCCGGTCAACGCGGCCGCGGCCCCGGCCGACGCTGGCCCGGTCGATGCCGGGCTGGAGGACGCGGTGTTCGAGCAGCTTCGCCGCTCCGCCCGCGCGCTGGGACGCAACGTTCCGTCCGGCGTCGGCGTGCTGCTGCGCAGCGCCCGGCACGGCTCGATCGACGTGCGGCGGGGGCCGGCCGTCCTGGTCGTCGACGGTGCGCCGGTGGAGCTGGCGCTGTGGCTGTTCGGGCGGGTGGCGGCCAGCCGGGTGCACGTCGAGCAGCACGGCGGCCCGGACGACCTGGTGGCCCGGGTCGAGTCCACGCTGGGACGCTGAACCTGCAGCAGGAGCTGGTCACCGCGCTGCAGCAGTCCGCCGCCTGGGCCAGCTCGGTCTACCAGCTGACGTACGACGAGAGCGGCGGCTTCTTCGAACTCGATCGGCAACCTGATGGAGTGCTTCCAGCTCTGGGCCCGTTCGCGGTCACGGTGCGGGTCGGCTCGTTCGCGCCGATGCGTCGACCCACGCCGTCGTCAGCCAAGCCAGGTCGGTGACGGCCTGGTGCCGTGCGTTCGTGGCGCGCGTGAACAGCTCGTCGGTCTTCGTCAGCACCAGCGTGTATGGTCGCCCCTGCCGCCGGGTGTGGTGCCGTACCGGCAGCCCTGCCGAGTCGATCTGGCTGTGCACGTGCCCCCGTCCGCCTGCCGCCAGCGGCCACTCGAGGACACGCCGTGACCGGGAGCCGAGAAACGCCTGCAGCGTGTCACACAGGTCGCACCGGCACCCGGCCGCCCAGGCGATTGACCAGTCGTCTTCGTCGCGCGGCGGCCGTGTGACGATCGCACCGAGCCGTTGCGCGCAGTCCCGCGCGACCGCGTCGAGCCCCACCGCCTGCCGCGCGTCTGGCAGTCGCAGGGCCGGCATCAGGCACTCCAGCACGGTGTCCTCGTACTCGCGCAGCGCGTCCGTGATCTGGTCACGCAGCGTGTCGTCTGCTGCCTCCAGCAGCCGCACCAGCAGTGAGCTCAGCATCTCCAGCTGCGGCTGACGGACCTCGCTGCGCGCGGTGGTGGTCCAGACCCGGAGCTGGTCGCCCATCCAGTGCCAGGCTCGCGCGGCCAGCAGTTGCGCCGGCTCCGACCGCCCAGCGGCGCGCAACGCCCCGCACAGCCCGGGCAACCCGTCCTTGATCCACGAGGGCCGGTCGGTTCCGTAGCGGTGCCCCGGCCCGAACCACCCGTCGATGACACCCCGCGTCCACTCCGGGCCGTACCGCCCGGCCACTGCCGCCAGGCCGCCCGCATGCTCCGGCGCGACCATCTCCACCCGGAACGGCGCCAGCAACATCGCCGCCGTCCCGGCAGCGCCCAGGCCCGCCGCCACGTCCAGGGCGGCACCGAGCAGTCCCGCCCCCGCCTGCGCCACAGTCATCTTCCAGAACGGCGCGAGCGACTCCGCCGCAGCACGGGCGCCTTCCAGGTCGCCGGCCGCGATGCGGTCGCGGAGCTCGCGCAGAGCCCACTGCGATCCCGCCTCGGCACGCGCCGCGAACGCCCGGTCCCGCGGCCAGATGACAACCGCCGCCCGCCGGTACCACCGGTCCAGCGTGTTGCCGTAATTGCCCATGTAGCCCTCGTACTCGGACTTATAGGGCTCCAGGTCCGCGTTCGGGGTGGGGGCACACACTTCGTGATCGGGGACGTGCAGCGAGATCGGCTCACCGTCGGCGCCGTCCGGGCCGGTCCACCAGCCGAGGGTGATCTCGTCGTCGATCAGCTCGTTGAGCTGGAACTCACCGGGGGCCTCATCCGGGTCCCGGTAACCGCCGTCCTCGTTCCCGTTCTCGTCGTCATCGTCGTAGTCGTCCCACTCGTCGCTGTCGGACGGCAGCGCGTCCCAGGTCTCCTTCACTTCGGCGAGCGCCAGCACCGCCTCGCACCCGGCCTGCTCCGCCGCGGCGCGCACCAGCGCGGCACGCTCGGCGTCGGCGCCCTTGAGCCGGCGCCAGTTCAGGCCCCGCTGGGTGTACTCGTGGTCGAGCAGGAAGACCAGCCGCCCCGGTGGGCCGAGGTCCCGCCCTCCGTACCGCGAGATGGTCGGCGTGGTGAAGTGCTCGGTGAGGCAGCGCGCCAGTTCGGCGTCGGGGCCGGCCGCTCCCGCCGGGGGCTCGGCATCGACGAGCAGGTTGAACGTGAGCGTCACCCGGTACCCGGACCTGACCGGCGTGACCTGGTGCCGGCATTCGGCGTAGAACGCGACGAAGGTCAGCTCATCC
>JBKOWA010000491.1:0-3840 GCA_046724155.1 Actinomycetota bacterium | reverse complement strand
AGGCCGCGAAGGGCGAGTCGCTCGGATAGCTCCCGTGGTAGGGCGGGTGGGCGCCACGCCGGCTTGCCGGCGTGGCGCATCCGCTTGCTGGTTGCCGGGCAGGATGGCACCGGGCGGATGGCAGCGCGAACCCGCTGCCTGCTGGCGCGCCGGCCGCTCGGTGCGGCGTAACCGGGCGGCCCGAACGGAGGTGCGGGTGCGGGTCAGGCGGGAGGCGCCCGTGGTCGCGGTGATCGCGGCCGGCGGCGTGACCGGTGCGCTGGCCCGATACGGCCTGGTCCGCGTGTGGCCGGCGCCGGTCGGCGGCTTCCCGTGGGCGACGTTCGCCATCAACGTGCTCGGCTGCCTGCTGATCGGGGTGCTGATCGTGATGGTCAGCGAGGTGTGGGCGGCGCACCGGCTGATCCGCCCGTTCCTCGGAACCGGCCTGCTCGGCGGGTTCACCACGTTCTCCGGCTATGCCGAGCAGACCCGGGCGCTGCTGGCCGCCGGGCGGCTCGCGGTGGCGTTCGGGTACCTTTCCGGCACCGTCGGGGCTGCGCTGGTGGCGGTACAGCTCGGGGTGGTGGCCACCCGGTGGGCGGTCCGGCCGCGGAGGGAGCCACGGTAGGTGAAGCTCGAGGGCCACGCGCTGCGGCTGACGGTGCTGATCGGCGAGGACGACGTCTGGCACCACCGGCCGCTATACCACGAGATCGTGCGCCGGGCCCGGGCCGCCGGCCTGGCCGGCGCCACCGTGCTGCGCGGCATCGAGGGGTACGGGGCGTCCAGCCTGATCCATACTTCCCGCATTCTGTCGTTGTCGGAGGATCTGCCGGTGATGGTCGTGCTGGTGGACGGCGAGGAGAAGATCAGAGCATTCCTGCCGGAGCTGGACGAGCTGGTGACCGAGGGTCTGGTGATCGTGGACCCGGTCGAGGTGGTCCGCTACTCCGGCCGGCCCGGCACGCCCGGCGGGGAGGGCAGGTGACGGTGCTGCTGGTCACGCTGGGCGCGGCGGTCGGGGCGCCGCTGCGATACCTGACCGACCGGTTCGTGCAGCGCTGGCACGACACGGTCTTCCCGTTGGGCACGTTCGCCGTGAACCTGGCCGGCAGCCTGCTGCTCGGCCTGCTGACCGGGCTGGCCGCCCCGCCGAGGGCGGCCGCGCTGGTCGGCACGGGCTTCTGCGGCGCCCTGACGACCTACAGCACCTTCGGGTACGAGACGGTGCGGCTGGTCGAGGACGGCGCCCGCCTGTTCGCGGCGGCGAACGTCGTGCTCACCGTGCTGGCCGGCTTGGCCGCCGCGGCCGGCGGGTACGCGCTCGGTGCGCAGCTCGGGCCCGCCTGACGGATCTTCGACCCTGCTCGGGCCGGCCGAGACCGGCCAGCCGCTGCCCGTCAATTGCGGCCGGCCGGGCGAAGGGCGTCAGGCGGCCTGCCGGCGAAACATCGATGGCAGCACCCTTTGCGGCTCGATGACCGCGCCGGTCGGCAGTAACTCGCCACCGTCCTCGAACAGCAGCACACCGTTGCACAGCAGGCTCCACCCCTGCTCGGGGTGCGCCACCACCACGTGTGCGGCGGGCGCGTCGGTGGCGCTGGCCGCGGGGCAGGCTGGCTGATGAGCACACATGTCGGGGCAGCTTTCGTGAGTGAACCGGTACCGCCGAGTAGCAGTTGTCAATGAGTCTCTCATCACAGTGTCCCCCCGCTGCGGACGTTGACATGTACGCAACACCGATGTGATACCCACCTGATATAGCCTCGCCCGGGTGACACACGGCGGCGTCACCCGGAGGCTCCTACCATCCGCGGCCACGGCGTACCGCCGCTAGCCGCCGGCCACCGACGGCAGGATCTGCAGCTCGGCGCCACCCCGCAGCACCGTGTCCGGGCCGGCCAGCCGGCGGCACTCCTCGCCGTCCACGTACAGGTTGATGTACCTGCGCAGCACGCCCTGCTCGTCGCGCAGCCGGCGGTCGAGCCGGGGATGCTCGGTGGCGAGCCGGTCCAGGAGGGCGCCCAGGGTGTCGCCCTCCTGCACCTCGACATCCAGCCGGGAGGCACCGCCCGCATCGCCCCGCAGCACCCCCGGTACGAGCACGGTCACCCGCATCGCGGGATCACCCGACCACCGCGGCCCGGACGCAGAGCACGTCCGGAAGGTGGTCGACCACCAGCTGCCAGCTCTCGCCCTCGTCCCGGCTGGCGTACACCTCGCCGGACCGGCTGCCGAAGTACACCCCGGCCGGGGTGGCGTCGTCGGTGCTCATCGCGTCCCGCATCACCGCGGCCCAGAACCCGCCCTGCGGCAGACCCTTCTCCATCGGCATCCAGGTGGTGCCGGCATCCTCGCTGCGGTAGACCCGGCAGCGGCCCTCGGGCGGGAACCGCTCGCCGTCGGCGACCAGCGGGAAGTTGTAGATCACGCCGGGCCGGTGCGGGTGGGTGACCATCGGGAAGCCGAAGTCGCTGGGCAGCCCGTCCGCGATCGACTGCCAGCTCAGCCCGGCGTCGTCGCTGCGGTACACCCCGTGGTGGTTCTGCGCGAAGATCTGGTCCGGTCGGCCGGGGTGGCGGGCGACCTTGTGCACGCACTGGCCGAACTCCGGGTACTGGTCCGGCATGAAGTAGGCCTTGATCCCGGTGTTGCTGGCCTGCCAGGTGGCGCCGCCGTCGGTCGTCCGGTACACCCCGCCGGTCGACATCGCGACCAGCACCTCGTCGAGCCGGACCGGGTGCGGCAGCACGCTGTGGATGGCCATCCCGCCGAACCCCGGCTGCCAGTGCTCCCGGTGCGGGTGGTCCCACAGCCCGCGTACCAGCTCGTAGGTCCGACCCCCGTCGGTGGAACGGAACAGGGCGGACGGCTCGACCCCGGCGTACACCACGTCCGGCTGCTCGGCCGAGGCCGGCGCGAGCTGCCAGACCCGCTCCAGCGAGGCGTCGGTGTCCTCCGGGAACGCGACCGGGGCCTGGTCCGGCTCCTCCCAGGTCGCGCCGAGGTCGTCGCTGACCGCGACGCTCGGGCCGAAATGCTCGCTGGTCACCCCGGCCAGCAGCCGGGCCGGCTGGCGGCGGGTGTCGATGCCCACCGCGTACACGCCGGTCATCTTGTGGTGCGGGCCGCTCACCTCCCAGGTCGACCGGCCGTCGCGGCTGGTCGCCAGGAAAAGGCCCTTGCGAGTGCCGATCGCCAGCAGCACCTTGTCAGTCATCGCGCCCTCCTTGGATGTCTCCGGGCACCGTACGCCCGCCCACTGACAGTTCCGAATCTGCTCGGGTGCGGGGTGTCCCCCTGAACTGCTCGGGTGCGGGTGTCCCGCTGAACACTCGGGTGCGGGTGTCCCGCTGAGTCACATCGGGCGGGCGGCGGTCGGATCGACACGACGGGAGGAGATCGCACGCGAACGACCGGGAGCGGCGGCAGTCCGCTGCTCGGGGTGGGCCGGCCCGGAAAGCGGGCGGGTGCGGCCCCCCGTCGGAGTACCGCACCCACACGCTGAACCCGGCTGAGACGTACCCCCACAACGCCGGCGCCGGTCTGCCCGCCAACGCCCTGCACGTCTCGGCAGCCGAACCCGAGTCTGCTGGCGTCCGGCACCCCCGCGCCAGTCGGGGAAACCCCACATCGACCCGACATCGCCGCCGGTCAGGGCTGGGGCCAGTCCCGGCAGCGCAAGTGGATCCGCGCCCGCCAGCCAGCGCCTGCTGGTCGGCCGGTTGCCCGCGGGCAGCACCTGCCGGTCAGTGCCCGTCGGGCTGCGCCTGCCGGTCAGTGCTACGGGTCGGGGCTGCTGGTCAGCGGCTGCGGTCCGGCGACCGCCCTGGCCAGCCCGCTGCGGGAGCGCACCCC
>JBKOWA010000610.1:0-1694 GCA_046724155.1 Actinomycetota bacterium | reverse complement strand
CACACCCAGCTTGTAGATCTGGTACAGCTCGGCAGCCTCGGTCTGGGCGGTGCCGGTCATCCCGGCCAGCTTCTCGTACAGCCGGAAGTAGTTCTGCAGGGTGATCGTGGCCAGCGTCTGGTTCTCCTGCTTGATCTCGACGCCTTCCTTGGCCTCGATCGCCTGGTGCAGGCCCTCGTTGTAGCGCCGCCCGTGCAGCACCCGGCCGGTGTGCTCATCGACGATGAGCACCTCGCCACTGGTGACGATGTAGTCCTTGTCCCGCTTGAACAGCTCCTTGGCCTTCAGCGCATTGTTGAGGTAGCCGACCAGCGGGGTGTTGACCGCCTCGTACAGGTTCTCGATGCCGATCTGGTCCTCGATCAGCGCCACGCCCTCCTCGGTGACGCCGACCGTACGCTTGCCGTCGTCCACCTCGTAGTGGGCGTCGCGCCTCATCAGCGGCGCGATCCGGGCGAACTCGGTGTACCACTTCGCGCTGTGCTCGGCCGGGCCGGAGATGATCAGCGGGGTCCGCGCCTCGTCGATGAGGATCGAGTCCACCTCGTCCACGATCGCGAAGTTGTGCCCGCGCTGGACGCAGTCCGCCAGGTCCCACGCCATGTTGTCGCGCAGGTAGTCGAAGCCGAACTCGTTGTTGGTGCCGTAGGTGATGTCGGCGCCGTACATCTTCTTCCGGTCGGCCGGCGACATCTGGGACAGGATCACGCCGACGTCCAGGCCGAGGAAGTGGTACACCCGGCCCATCCACTCGGAGTGGAACTTGGCGAGGTAGTCGTTGACCGTGATGATGTGCACGCCCCTGCCGGTCAGCGCGTTCAGGTACGCCGGGGCGGTGGCCACCAGGGTCTTGCCCTCACCGGTCTTCATCTCCGCGACGTTGCCCAGGTGCAGCGCGGCACCGCCCATCAGCTGCACCGGGAACTGGCGCTGGCCCAGGGTGCGCTTGGCCGCCTCCCGGACCGTGGCGAACGCCTCCGGGAGCACGTCGCCGAGCGTCTCCCCGCCGGCCACCCGGCCGCGGAACTCCTCGGTCTTGGCCCGCAGCTCGGCGTCGGTCAGGCCGGCGAAGTCCGGCTCGATCGCGTCGATGTGATCGGCGATGGCCTTCAGGCGGCGAAGGATCTTCCCCTCGCCGGCGCGCAGGATCTTGGCGAGTACCACGGCGTACGTTCAGCTCCTCAGGATGGCAACTCAGGTCATCGTAGGCGGGCCTGGCGACGAAGCGGCTACAACACGGTCAACGTGTCGGCCCGGTCGGCTGGTGCCCGGCAGGCCACAGTGGTGCCCGGCTGACTGCCGCAGCTGCCCGGGAAGGCCGGCTGCCCGGCAGGCTGCCAGGGCGCTGGCCGGATGGTCGGCAACCCGCTGACACCGCCGGCCGGCGGGCGTACTGTTGGCTGAAATGGCTGACTGGTGGTCAATCGAGGTCTTCCACGGCGGTTCGGCCGCCGGGACGTGGTGGCTTGCGTACCGGGACGCGCTGGTCGAGGCCGCGATCACCCACGGCGCCCTGGACTGGGCCTCGCACGAGCACCGCTGGGGCGTCGTCTTCGAGGTGCGCTTCCCCGAGGAGTGGCACTGGCAGCGGTACCACGACCTCCCCGCGGTGCAGGCCGCGCTGGACGCCGTCCCCGACCCGGTCGGCGGGTTGCTGGTGCACCGCGGCCACGGCGGCTCGGCCGGGTCCCGGC
>JBKOWA010000019.1:0-3472 GCA_046724155.1 Actinomycetota bacterium | reverse complement strand
GGACACCATCGGCATCCTGCGCGGGCTCAAGGAGCGGTACGAGGTGCACCACGGGGTGCGGATCACCGACGCCGCGCTGGTCGCCGCGGCCACGCTGTCCGACCGGTACGTGACCGCGCGCTTCCTGCCGGACAAGGCGATCGACCTGATCGACGAGGCGGCGTCCCGGCTCCGGATGGAGATCGACTCGCGGCCGGTGGAGATCGACGAGGTCGAGCGGGCCGTGCGCCGGCTGGAGATCGAGGAGATGGCGCTGTCCAAGGAGGACGACCCGGCCTCCAAGGAGCGGCTGCAGCGGCTGCGTGCCGACCTGGCCGACCGGCGTGAGCAGCTGGCCCAGCTGACCGCCCGCTACCAGCAGGAGAAGGGCGGCATCGACGCGATCCGGCAGCTGAAGGAGGAGCTGGAACAGCTGCGCGGTGAGGAGGAGCGGGCCGAGCGGGACGGTGACCTGGGCCGGGCCGCCGAGCTGCGGTACGGCCGCATCCCGGAGCTGACCAAGCAGCTGGAGCAGGCTGCGGCCAAGGCGCCCGAGGAGGGCGCGATGCTCAAGGAGGAGGTCGGCCCGGACGACGTCGCCCAGGTGGTGTCCTCCTGGACCGGCATCCCGGCCGGCCGGATGCTCGAGGGTGAGACCGCCAAGCTGCTGCACATGGAGGAGTCCCTGGGCTCCCGGGTGGTGGGCCAGGAGCAGGCCGTGCGGGCGGTGTCCGACGCGGTGCGCCGGGCCCGGGCCGGCGTCGCCGACCCGGACCGGCCGACCGGCTCGTTCCTGTTCCTCGGTCCCACCGGCGTCGGCAAGACGGAGCTGGCCAAGGCGCTCGCCGAGTTCCTGTTCGACGACGAGCGGGCCATGGTCCGCATCGACATGAGCGAGTACACCGAGAAGCACTCGGTGGCCCGGCTGATCGGCGCGCCGCCCGGCTACGTGGGGTATGACGAGGGCGGCCAGCTCACCGAGGCGGTGCGCCGCCGGCCGTACTCGGTGGTGCTGATGGACGAGGTGGAGAAGGCCCATTCCGGGGTCTTCGACGTGCTGCTGCAGGTGCTGGACGACGGCCGGCTGACCGACGGGCAGGGCCGCACGGTGGACTTCCGCAACACGATCCTGATCCTCACCTCGAACCTCGGCTCGCAGATCATCGCCAACCAGGCGCTGCCCGAGCGGGACCGCCGGGCGCAGGTGATGGCGGTGGTGCACCAGCACTTCAAGCCGGAGTTCCTGAACCGGCTGGACGACGTGGTGATGTTCGAGGCGCTGACCACCGAGGAGCTGACCCGGATCGTGGAGATCCAGATCGGCCGGCTGCAGCGCCGGCTGGCCGCCCGGCGGCTGACCCTCACGGTGGACGAGGCGGCCAAGGAGTGGCTGGCGCTGAACGGCTTCGACCCGGTGTTCGGGGCCCGGCCGCTGCGCCGCCTGGTGCAGACCGCGATCGGGGACACGCTGGCCCGCGGGCTGCTGTCCGGGGAGATCCGGGACGGCGACGAGGTGCTGGTGGAGGGCACCGCGGACGGCGTGTCGGGCGGGCTGGTGGTTGGTACGCGTGCTGGGCTGCGCCCTAGCACGCCCGCCGGTTCCGTTTAGAACGGCGGCTTCGCCGCGGTCGTACGTTAGGTACGCGGGCCGGGCTTCGCCCTGAGCCCGCCGCGTAGCCGGGTCTAGAACGGCGGCTTCGCCGCGGTCGTACGGCCAATGGTCGGGTCGCGGCGGAAGGTTGCAGTCGCGGTCGGCTACAGTCGGCCGCGGGCGGTGATCAGGGGGAGGTCCAGCGCGGTGAGGAGGCCGGGTGGTGCGGCGACCACGGTGGGGACGGCGTTGACCAGGCGCATCGCGGTGGCCTGCAGCCCGCCGGTGTTGTGGTCGCCGTCGGTGCCGAGCAGCTGCAGGTCGAGGGTGCAGGACGGCTCGCCGCGGATCTCGATCCGGTAGCAGCCGGTGCCGGCCGGCTGCGGCCAGTCCGGCCCCAGGTCGTCCCGCAGCCGGGTGACGTGCTCCAGCACCAGCACCCGCTGCCCGCCGCGCATCCCGCGCACCTCGAAGCGCAGCGCCGCGGCGGTCCCGGCCGGCACCTCGCCGGCCGCCACCCGGAACGTCTCAGGCGCCGGCAGCCGGGTGTGCCACTCCTCGATCCGGTCCAGCTCGAGGCCCAGCCCGGCGGCGAGCTGCCGCACCGCCCCGCCCCAGGCCAGGGTGAGCACGCCCGGCTGCAGCAGCAGCGGCGTGTCCGCCAGCGGCCGGCCGAACCCCATGATGTCGAACAGCACGGTGGCCTGCCGGTAGCTGGCGTAGTTGAGGATCTCCGCGCAGCGCACCTGCTCGACCCGCTGGCACAGCCCGGTGAGCACCAGCGGCAGGGTGTCGTTGGCGAAGCCGGGGTCGATGCCGTTCACCCACAGCGACGCCCCGCCCTCGGCCGCCGCCTGCCGCACCGGCCCGGTCAGCTCCGCCGGCAGCGCGTCCGGGAACTGCAGGAACACCGGGCTGCTGGAGACCACGTTCACCCCGGCCCGCAGGATGGTGGCCAGGTCGGCGAGTGCCTCGGCCAGCCGGGTGTCGGCCATGCATGCATACACGACGCAGTCCGGCCGCAGCGCGAGCAGCGCCGCCGCGTCGCCGGTGGCCCGGATGCCGGTGTCCCGGCCCAGCCCGGCCAGCTCCCCGGCGTCCCGGCCGACCTTCGCCGGGTCGCTCACCCAGACCCCGACCAGGTCCAGCTCCGGCCGGGCGAGGATGCCGGCGAGCGCGTGGCGCCCCACGTTGCCGGTGGCCCACTGCACCACCCGCAGCCGGCCCGGCCCGGTCGTTCGAGGTCCGGTCGTTCGAGGTCCGGTCATTCCAGGTCCCGTCATCTGCGGTGGGCTCATTCCAGGTCCGGCAGGCCGAACTCGAGGACCGGCTGCTCGCTTCCGCCGTCCACCTCGAGCACCTTGCCGGTGACGTACGAGCCGGCCGGCGAGGCGAGGTAGAGCACGGTGCCGGCGACATCGGCGACGTCGCCGATCCGGCGTAGCGGGGTGGCCTGCTCCATCCGGGTGCGCAGCTCCTCGTTGGCCAGCACGATCTCCAGCGCGGAGGTGGTCACCGCGCCGACGGCGATCGCGTTCACCCTGATCCGCGGGGCGAGGTCGGTGGCCGCCAGCCGGGTGTAGTGGGCCAGCGCCGCCTTGGCCGTGCCGTACGCGAGGAAGCCGCGGCCGACCAGCCGGCCCATCGCCGAGGAGATGTTCACCACCGCGCCGCCGCCGGCCGCCAGCAGGTGCGGCACCGCGGCCGTGGTGAGCGCGTGCGTGGTGCCCACGTTGAACGTGAACGCCTCGGCGAGGTGCTCGAAGGTGGTGTCCATGAACGGCCGGGGCAGCGCGCCGCCCACGTTGTTCACCACCAGGTCGAGCCGGCCGAAGGCAGCCACGGCCGCCTGCGCCAGCCCGGCCGCGGTGGCCAGGTCGGACAGGTCGGCCGGCACCGCGA
>JBKOWA010000046.1:0-3413 GCA_046724155.1 Actinomycetota bacterium | reverse complement strand
GCCCAGGCCACCGTGACCCTGCCCGCGCCCGGGCTGTACCGGGTCAGCGTCGCCGGCGGCGGCACCGCACCCGTCACCCAACTCGTCCTCGCCACCGCCGAGCCTGACGCGGGCAACAGCGACAGCGATGAGGGTGAATGGTGACAGGCTCCCGCTACCGCTGGACGGCAGCAGCGGCCAACGTCTGCCTACCAGGTCAGCTCGGGGAGCAGCTCGAAGGCAGCGACGTGGCGGGGCCGTACGGCGGTGAAGTCCTTGCGATCGACAGTGGCCAGCCTGGACACACCGAGCCGCTCGGCGATCGCCACGATCGATGCATCTGCCGCTCCGAGCGGTAGATCGTGGTACTGCTCCACGAGTTCGGCCATGCGTCGGTAGTCCTCCGGCGCCGGAGCCAAGGGCTGGATGCGGCCCGCGGCGATCAACATCAGGAACGCGAGCTCCGGGCGTGGCCGGGTGGCCGCTCGTCGCAGAAGGTGACTGACCTCGGCGACGATGACGACGGAGATCGCAAGGTCCTCGCTGGTCTCAGTGAGGAAGCGCCTGCAGGGTTCGTGGTGCCGATCGTTAGGAAACGCCGCGGCCACGAAGACCCCGGAATACGAGGATCACGCACCCATTTCAGCACGAACGATCTCCTTAGCCTTCACCGAGAGGTCGGGATCGCCGCTGTCTCCCCCGGACCCGATGAATGCGTCCCAGAGCTCGTCCCTGGAGGTGTCCGGGGTGCCGGTGCTGGACACGAGCTCCAGGCGCACCCGGTCGCCAGCGTGCAGGTGCACCCCTCGTCGCTCCAACTCGTCGACCAGGAAAGCATCGACGACCAACTCCTGAGCGGCGGCTGCCTCCCTCATGCCTGAACCCCATCTCCGAGCCCGTCCTCGCCAACAGTGTGACCCGCACAACAGCGGGACCTCAACCGCCTCAGTCGTGGGCAGCTCCCGCAAGGCTCCGACCTGGGGCTGGGCACGCTGCTGGGAGCTGGGAGCCGATCTTGGACCGGTGTCCGGGATCCACGCGGCGAGCGTGCCCGCCAGCGGTGACCTCGGCGCCCTGCGCTCGCAGCGCATCCGCCATCTGGGAAGCGGGCTCTGCCGCGCCCGAACCGACGAATCGCGTCCATCGCCCACCGCCTCCTTCCTCAGAAGACAGTGACCGTCACACCCTAATGGCGGCCTCTAACGGCAGCGAAGCTTCGCGGGTGGTGACGAACCGCACGCCGCCACCTGCACCATCCACGACGCCGCCACCGACCGGCCCATCGACGCCCCGTACCCGCTGCACATCCGCGACGGCCAGGTCCAGGCCACCGTTACGCTGCCCGCGCCGGGGTTGTACCGGGTCAGCGTCGAGGGCAGCGGCACCGCGCCCGTCACCCAACTCGTCCTCGCCACCGCCGAGCCGGACGCGGGCAACAGAGACAGCGACAGCGATGAGGGTGAATGGTGACAGAGGCTGGATGCGGCCCGCGGCGATCAACATCAGGAAGGCAAGCTCCGGGCGTGGCCGGGTGACTGCGTCTGCGTTTACATGCGCATGCCATGCGCATGTATGGTGGACGGGTGCCCATCGCTCTGCAGATCAAGGATGTTCGGGAAGAGGTTCGAGACGCCATCGCCGCACGGGCCGCTGCCCGTGGCCAGTCCATGCAGGTCTATCTTCGGGAGCTGCTCGAACGTGAGTTTCGAGCCGAGCGCAACAAGAGTCTCTTCGAGCGCCTGGCCCCGCACCGGACACTCGAGCTCGATGTCGACGAGGTCGTGGAGTACATCCGCGGGGGGCGCGAGGACGATCGGTGATCGTCGTCGACGCCAGCGTGATGGTGCTCGCCCTGTCCAGCCCGACCGCCGAAGGTGATGCCGCACGGTCGGCCATGGCGGCCGACGACACCTGGCTCGGCCCTGCGCACATGCCGCTGGAGGTCATCCGCACGTTGCGGAAGGCCGTGGTCAGCGGTCGCTTGCGGGAGAACGACGCCGTGGCGGCCTATGACGCTCTGCTGGCAGCGGAGATCACCTACATCGGTACCAGCGAGGCGCTGCTGCGGGCAGTGTGGGCGATGCGTCACAACGTGTCGGCATACGACGCGGCCTATCTTGTTGTCGCCGCTGAGCACGAAGCCCGCTTGGTCACCTTCGACGCCCGACTGGCAAAGGCGGCTGGGCAGGTCGCGCCATTCGTGTCCGTCCTGACGCTGGGTCTCACGCGATCCAGTAGGCCGTGCGGCGACGATCGGCAGGCCGGAACCGGTCCGAGCTGACCCGACCCCCGCTGGTGCGGGCGCCCGGCACACCAGGGCATCGCCCCGGCCGGTCAGCGGGCGCGGTCGGCCAGCCGGTAGACGAACTTCAGCCCGGACCAGGTCGCGTCCACCGCTACCACCTTGACGTCCACCAGGCCGGCCGCCAGGCCCACCTCGCGGACCACGTTCTCGGTCAGGTCGGTGGTCAGCCCGCCGGACTTCTTCGGCCAGGAGATCCACAGCGCGCCGTTCGGGGTGATCCGCCCCGCCAGCGGCTCGAACCGACGCAGCAGCGCGGCCAGGTCCAGGCAGAACGCCAGCACCACGTCGTACGGCGCCGGGCCCGGCCGGCGGTGCAGCCGCACGCCGTCCGGCAGCGGTCCCAGCGCGAACCCGCCCGGCGCGGCCACCACCAACACCCGGCTGCCCGCCGCGATGCCCAGCTTCTTCGGCAGCGGCGTGCCGGAGTAACCAACCGGAGTGCTCATCACCGCGACAGTAGCCAGCCCGCTGCGCCACGTTACGAGCCGCCGGATGTACCCTACGGCAACCGGGCAATCGGAGCTCGGATGGCTGGCGGGGGCGACGTGAGCAGGTCAACGGACTGGCCGCACCAACCGGCCGGAGCGGAGTTTCGCCTTCAGTCGGATGTCGATCTCACCAGGGCGTCGATCGCCCGGGTCTACGACTACGCGCTCGGTGGCAAGAACAACTTCGCGGTTGACCGGGCAGCCGCCGAGGCGTCCCGCAAGGTGGTGCCCGGGGTGCGGCAGATCGCGCGCGACAACCGGAACGTGCTGCGCCGGGCGGTACGGTACCTGGTGGCCGAGGCCGGGATCCGGCAGATCATCGACATCGGGTCGGGCCTGCCGACGGCCGGCAACGTGCACGAGATCGCGCACGAGGTGCAACCCGATGTCCGGATCGTCTATGTGGACAAGGACCCGATGGTGCTGTCGCACGGGCGGGCACTGCTCGCCGACAACGTCACCACGACGATGATCACCGCTGACCTGCTGCGGCCGGAGACGATCTTCGACGACGCGACCACCCGCCGCTATATCGACCAGAGCGAGCCGTTCGCCGTGCTCACCGCCGCCGTCCTGCACCACCTGTCCGACGAGCAGAACCCGGTCGGCGTCGCCGCCCGCATCCGGGACCGCCTGCCCTC
>JBKOWA010000208.1:0-7057 GCA_046724155.1 Actinomycetota bacterium | reverse complement strand
GCCGTGCCCATCCCGGTGTCGACCACGGTGGCGACCACCGTGCCCGGGCGGCCGCGTTCCGGGACCTCGCCCGCGGCGGCCGGACCGTGGTCTGGCTCGCCGGCCCGGACGGCGACCCGGCGTTCGCCAGCGCGCTCGGTGACCTGGTCGCCCGCACCGGCGGGGCCGAGCTGGAGGTGGTCTACGGCTCCTGGGACCCGCCGGGCGCCCGGCTGCTCGACGTGGTCGCGGTGATGGACCGGCTGCGCTCGCCCGGCGGCTGCCCGTGGGACGCCGAGCAGACGCACGCCACGCTGATGCCGTACCTGCTGGAGGAGGCGTACGAGGCGTACGAGGCGCTGGAACACGGCGACCTGGACGCGCTGCGCGAGGAGCTCGGCGACGTGCTGCTGCAGGTGGCGTTCCACGCCCGGCTGGCCGAGGAGCGGCCCGAGGACGAGCGCTGGTCGATCGACGACGTGGCCGGCCACCTGGTCGACAAGCTGGTCCGCCGGCACCCGCACGTGTTCGCCGGGGTGGCCGTCTCCGGGGCGGCCGAGGTGCACGCCAACTGGGACCAGATCAAGCGCGCGGAGAAGGACCGGGAGTCGGTCACCGACGGGGTGCCGATGGGTCAGCCGGCGCTCATTCTGGCCGCCACCCTGCAGCGCAAGGCCGACCGGCTGGACCTGCCGCCGGACGCCCTCCCGGCCGGCTCCGTCCTCGGGCGGGGCCTGTGGGAGCTGGTCGCCGAGGCCCGGTCCGCCGGCCTGGACGCCGAGGCCGAGCTGCGCGCCGCCGCCCGGGCCTTCCGGGACACGGTGGCCGGCGCGGAGCGGGCGGCCCGCGCGGACGGCTGCGACCCGGCCGCGCTCACCGCCCGCGACTGGCGCCGTTACCTGGACCGCTGAGCCGGCCGGCCGCGGCGTCCGAGACCGCCGCCAGGTCGACCGGGTAGCCGTAGCTGTCCAGGTACGGGGTGACCGCCTCGGCCAGCTCCCGGGCCAGCTGCGGTTCGCCCATCGCGGCGGCCCGGTGCACCGCGGTCACCACCGCGGTCCGGCTCCGGTCGAACCACTCCTCGGCCTCGGCCCGCTGCTCCGGCGGCGACGCGGGGTCGGCCAGCAGCCGCCAGTTCTCCCGGCAGCGCAGCAGGTAGTAGTCCAGCCCGCGGCGCAGCGCGTCCCGGCGGTCCGCCGCCGGCTCCTCGGCCTCCAGGCACTCCGCCGCGTACAGCCGGACCAGGTCGTGCAGCCGGAACCGGAGCGGTCCCCTGACCTCGATCAGCCTCACCTCGGCCAGCCGCTCCAGCCCGTTCTCCGCGGCCCGCAGGTGCTGGATGCCGCCGAGCAGCGCGGACGCCACCCCGCGGCCGAAGTCGGCGTAGCCGAGCAGGCTGACCCGGCGGAACAGGGTGGCCGCCACCGGATCCAGGTCCGCGTAGGACAGCGCGAACGTGGCCCGCACGTCCCGGCGGCCGGTGGTGCTCAGCTCGTCCAGCCGCCGGACCTCGCTGGACAGCCGCCGGGCCAGCTCCGCGACCGTCCAATGCGGACGGACCCGGAGCCGGGCGCCGGCGATGGCCAGCGCCAGCGGCAGGTGCCCGCAGTACTGCACCACCCGCCGGGCCGCGTCCAGCTCGTCGGCCAGCCGGTCGTCGCCCACCGCCTCCGCCAGCAGCGCCAGCGCGGCGGCCTCGGTCAGCAGCTCCAGGTTCTGCCAGGCGGTCAGCGGCAGCCCGAGCAGGGACGGCCGGGCGGTGACGATCACCAGGCAGCCGCGGGCGCCGGGCAGCAGCGGCCGGACCTGGTCCTCGGAGCCGGCGTCGTCGCAGAACAGCAGCATCCGGCGGTCCGCCAGCAGGCTGCGGTACACCGCGGTCCGGTCGGCCCGGTCCTCGGGCACGTCGCCGGGCGCCACCCCGAGGGTGTGCAGCAGCCGGCGCAGCACCTCGGCCGGGTCGGCCGGGTCCGGGGACGCGCCGCGCAGGGTCACGAACAGCTGCCCGTCCGGGTACCGCGCCGCCACCGTGTGCGCCAGCCGGTTGGCCAGCACGGTCTTGCCCACCCCGCCGGCGCCGAACACGCCCAGCACCACCGGCGCGCCGAGGCCTACGGCCGGGTGCTTCGGCACCGCGGCCAGCAGCGCGTCGAACTCGGCATCCCGGCCGGCGAACCGGGGCACGTCCAGCGGCAGCTCGGCGGGCCGCACCACCGGCCGGCCGGCGATCGCGTCCGGCCCGTCGGCACCGGCCCGGACCTGCCAGGTGCTGACCGCGACGACCGCCACCAGCAGCGCGCCGACCACCGGCCAGGCCAGCCACTGCAGCCGGTGGGCGGCACCGGGCAGGCTGCCGCCGGTGGCCACGTTGACCGCGACGGCCAGCGCGACCGACAGCACCGACGACAGGCCGATCAGCAGTACGGTGCGCTGCCGCTTCACCACGAGATCATGGCAGCATGCCGCAGCACGCCGGAACGCGTCATAGGGCGGCGGCCAGCGCCCGGCCGGCGGTGCGGCCGGAGAACAGGCAACCGCCGAGGAACGTGCCCTCCAGCGAGCGGTACCCATGCATGCCACCGCCACCGAACCCGGCCACCTCGCCGGCTGCGTACAGCCCCGGCAGCGGCTCCCCGCCCGGGCGCAGCACCCGCCCGGACAGGTCGGTCTCCAGCCCGCCCAGGGTCTTGCGGGTCAGGACGGACAGCCGGACGGCGATCAGCGGGCCGGCCTTCGGGTCGAGCAGCCGGTGCGGGGCGGCCACCCGGACCAGCCGGTCGCCCAGGTAGGCCCTGGCCCCGCGCAGCGCGGTGATCTGCAGGTCCTTGCTGAACCGGTTGTCGATCTCCCGGTCGCGGGCCAGCACCTCGCGCTCGACGGTGGCCAGCTCCAGCAGCGGCTCGTCGGTCAGCTTGTTCATCCGTTCGACCAGCTCGGGCAGCGTGGCCGCGATGACGAAGTCCTCGCCGCGGTCCAGGAACGCCTGCACCGGCGCCGGCGCGCCGCCGCGGACCCGGGCGAGCACGTCCCATAACCGCTTGCCGGTCAGGTCCGGGTTCTGCTCGGACCCGGACAGCGCGAACTCCTTCTCCACGATCTTCCGGGTCAGCACGAACCAGGTGTGGTCGTGCCCGCTGCGGCCGATGTGCGCCAGCGTGCCCAGGGTGTCGAAGCCGGGGAACAGCGGCGCGGGCAGCCGGTTGCCGCGGGCGTCCAGCCACAGCGACGACGGCCCGGGCAGGATCCGGATGCCGTGCGCCGGCCAGATCGGGTCCCAGTCGGTGATGCCCTCGGTGTAGTGCCACATCCGGTCGCGGTTGATCAGGCTGGCGCCGGCGGTCTCGGCGATGGCCAGCAGCCGGCCGTCCACGTGCGCCGGCACGCCGCTGACCATCCGCCGCGGCGGGGTGCCCAGCCGGGCCGGCCAGTTGCGCCGGACCAGCTCGTGGTTGCCGCCGATCCCGCCGGAGGTGACCACCACCGCTCGCGCGTGCAGCTCGAAGTCGCCGACCTCGACCCGCGAGCTGGGCCTGCCCCGCGGCACCGCGCTCGGCTCCAGCACCCGGCCGCGCACCCCGTCCACCATGTCGCCGGTCACCGTCAGCTCGTCCACCCGGTGCCGGAACGCCAGCCGCACCCGGCCCCGCTCGGCGGCCAGCCGGACCCGGAGCGCGAACGGCTCGACCAGGGCCGGCCCGGTGCCCCAGGTGATGTGGAAGCGCGGCACCGAGTTCCCGTGCCCGGTGGCCAGGTACCCGCCGCGCTCGGCCCACCCGACCACAGGGAAGAACCGCACCCCCAGGCCGTGCAGCCAGGCCCGCTTCTCCCCGGCGGCGAAGTCGACGTACGCCTCGGCCCAGCGCCGCGCCCAGGTGTCCTCCGGCCGGTCGAAGCCCGCCGTGCCCAGCCAGTCCTGCCAGGCCAGCTCCCGGGAGTCCCGGATCCGCAGCCGCCGCTGCTCGGGGGAGCCCACCAGGAACAGCCCGCCGAACGACCAGAACGCCTGCCCGCCCAGCGACTGCTCCGGCTCCTGGTCCAGCAGGATGACCCGGTGCCCGGCGTCCGCCAGCTCGGCGGTGGCCACCAACCCGGCCAGCCCGGCCCCCACCACGATGACATCCGCGTCTGCCATGCCGGTCAGCCTAGGTCGCCGGTCGGCCGATCAGGGCTTTCCGACCGGCTCGGCCGGTGCCTCCGCCGCCACGAATACCAGCGTGGCCAGCCGCAGCACGGCGTCCCAGTCTTCCTGCGTGACGGCCGGGAAGTCCTCGGCGAGCTGGGCCGGCAGGGGAGTCCCCTCGGCCGCGTTGAGCACGTCGGCGACCGGGGTGCCGCTGCCCCGCAGGGCGACGGCGGAGCGGACGCTGCCGTCTGGCTGCGGGATGGCCCGCACCCCGATCCGCTCCACGCACCGCCGGTTGTCGTCGGTCTCCGAGCCGAACGCCAGCAGCGCCCGGACGAAGGCGAAGTCCCGGTCGGCGACCTCCTGCCCGGCGCCCGCGGGCGCCATCACCGTGCGCAGGAACTCCTGCCGAAGCGCCTCGCTCACCTCTTCGTCACCACAACCTTCCTGACCCTGGCGTTGAACTCGTCGATCTTGTTGGCCGGCACCGCATACCGGCCCGGCTCGTTCGTCGGCTTCAGCTCGAACTGCTTCAGCCACTCCCGGGTGCCGGGCCGGGCGTGGAACTCGATCCGGTGCGTGTAGTTCTGCCGCTTGCCCAGGGTCCGCGGGTCGACCGACCCGTTCTCGCCGATCCACTTGGGGTTGTTGTGGTGCGGGGGCGGCTTGCGCACCAGGCCGCCGGCCTCCTGGCTGGCCTTGGCTTCCGCCTCGCTGCCGTACCGTTCGAAGACCTCGTAAGGGGCCAGCCCGAGCGGGTCCAGCCATCCGAGGGGGTTCGGCACGTAGGCGTGCGGGTTGGGCCCGCCGTCCAGCCCGAGTGGATCGCCGGCGGTATACCGGCCCTCGCCGGGCAGGTAGTAGCGGCTGAAGTTGTAGTGCTGCCCGCTCTCCCCGTCGTGGTACTGCCCGGGGAACCGGAGCGGGCAGCGTGCCTGCTGCCACTCGGGGTACAGCGTGGTACCCCACAGCGTGCTGAGCTGCTGCCAGGCCAGCTCGCCTTCGGGGCTGACCAGCTCGGTCGGGGTACCGACTAGGTCGGTGACGATGGCGTGGAACGCCAGGTCCACCCAGTCCTGGCCGCCCTCGGGGAGGCCGCGGTCGGTCTGGGTGAGTGGGGTGAACGTCCCCGGCCGATGGTTCCAGGTGGTGGCGGACCCGCCGACCAGCTCCTCGGCCAGCACCGTGTCATCCCAGACGAAGTCCACCTGCTCGACCACCCGGCCGTCGGCGGCCAGCCGCTGCTTGCCGATCCGGCGGTCGAAGGGGTCGTAGCGGTAGCGCCAGCGTTGCCCGTCCGGGGTGGTCAGCCCGACCAGCCGGTCCTCGGCGTCCCAGACGTACCGCCAGGCGGCCGGGCCGAGGTCGGGCTGGCTGACCGGGTGTCCGGCCCCCGCGGCAGGAGCGGTGTCCTCGCGCAGCACCATCCGGCCCTGCCGGTCGTGCTCGTACCGGACCCGGCCGGCGCGCTCGAGCAGCGAGCCGCGGTGCTCGCGCCGGCCCTGGCTGGCCGGCTGGCTGGCCTGGGGGTCCGGCCAGTCGGCGTGGCTGAGGTTGCCCGCCGGGTCGTAGCCGTACCGCTCGACCCAGCCGGTGCCGTGCACCGCGGTGACCCGGCCGGCCGCGTCCAGCTCGTACAGCCGGGGCCCGTTGAGCTGGTCATCCAGGCCGGTGAGCAGCCCGTCCGGCCGGTAGCGGTACCCGCGCTGCTGCACCACCCGGGGCTGGGCCGGCGCGCCCGGGTCGAGCCCGCCGGCGGTGAGGGTCTGCGACTGCAGCCGGTCGGCCCTCCAGGTCTGGGTGAGCAGCGCGCCGTCGCCGATCCGGCGGGCCACCTCGTGCCCGGCCGGGTCGTAGCCGAACCGGACGGTGTGACCGGCGGTCTGCAGCCGGACCGGCTGGCTGTTCGGGTCGTAGTCCCAGGCGGTTTCGGCGCCGGTCGGGGTGCGCCGGTAGACCCGGCGGCCGAGCAGGTCGTAACGGGACGTCACGGTGCGGCCGTTGCAGGTCTCGGTCAGCACCCGGCCGAGCGGGTCGCGCCGGAACGCCACCTCGGCGTCGGCGTTGCCGGCCCGGACCAGCCGGCCGCCCGGGTCGTACTCGAAGCTGGCCACCCCGTCGGCCGACCGCTGCTCCAGCACAGCGCCCATCGGATCGCGCCGGTAGGAGGTGGTCTGGCCGGCGCCGTTGGTGCGTTCCACGATCTGGCCGGCAGCGTCATGGGCGTAGCGGAGCTCCCGGCCGTTGCCGTCGGTCTCCCGGACCAGCCGGCCGGCCGGGTCGTAGTCGTACCGCCATACCAGCCCCTGCGGGTTGGTGACCGCGGTCAGCCGCAGCTCGGTGTCGTAGCCGTACCGCCAGCGCCCGCCGTCCAGGCCGGTGTACGCCACCGGCCGGTCGAAGTGGCCGAACTCGGTGCGTCCGATCCCGCCCGCCGCGTCGAGGTACTCCACCATGTTGCCCTCGCCGTCGTACCGCAAGCGGTCGGTGCCGCCGTCCGGCCCGGTGCGCCAGGCCAGCCTTCCCTCGGTGGTCCAGCCGAACCGGGTGGTCGCACCGAGCGGGTCGGTGACCGCGGTGACCCGCCCGAACGCATCCCGGGCGTAATGCGTGGTCGCGCCCAACGGGTCGGTGACCGCGGTCAGGTTGCCGGCCGGGTCTGACGTGATCCGCTGGGTGTTGCCCAGCGCATCTGTGACCTCGGCCAGGTTGCCCCGCTCGTCGTAGCGATAGCTGGTCACCGCTTCCAGCGGGTCGATCACCGCGGTCAGGTTGCCGCGCTCGTCGTAGCGCCAGCGCCACACCGCGCCGTCCGGGTCCACCAGGGAGACCGGAAGCTGCAGGTCGTTGTACTCGGCGATGCTGCCCCGGCCGTCCGGCCGGGTGAGGGTGAGCAGGTTGCCGGTGTCGTCGTAGCGGTAGGTGGTGGTGCGGCCGAGTGGGTCGGTGCGGGCC
>JBKOWA010000179.1:0-9813 GCA_046724155.1 Actinomycetota bacterium | reverse complement strand
GATCTCCACCCCCGGCCGGTGCAGCCGCTCCCGGGCCGCCGCGCTCGCCGCCCCGGCCACCTCGACCGACCACCGGCGACCGGTGCAGTTGTCGCAGCGGCCGCATGGCACGGCACCCGGGTCGTCCAGCTCCCGGCGCAGGAACTCCATCCGGCAGCCGCCGGTCGCCAGGTACGCCAGCATCGCCTGCTGCTCGCGGGCCCGCTCGGCGGCGACCCGGGCGTACCGTTCCGCGTCGTACTCCCACGGCTGGCCGGTGGCCTGCCAGCCGCCGCGTACCCGCCGGACCGCCCCGTCCACGTCGAGCACCTTCAGCATGATCTCCAGCCGGGTCCGGCTGAGGTCGACGAGCGCCTCCAGCCGGCCGGTCGACAGCGGCCGACCGGCGCCGGCCAGCGCGGCCAGGGTGGCCCGCACGGTCTTCTCCGGCGGGAACGCGAGGCTGCCGAAGTATGCCCAGATGTCGCGGTCCTCCGGGCCGGGCAGCAGGATCACCTCGGCCCGGCGCACGCCCCGGCCGGCGCGCCCGATCTGCTGGTAGTACGCTACCGGCGACTGCGGCGCGCCGAAGTGCACGACGAAGCCGAGGTCCGGCTTGTCGTACCCCATGCCCAGCGCGCTGGTGGCCACCACCGCCTTCACCCGGTTGGCCAGCAGGTCCGCCTCGGCCTGGCGGCGCTCGTCCGGATCGGTCTGCCCGGTGTAGGCCACCGCGGTGAACCCGCTGTCGCGCAGGTGGGCGGCCAGCTCGTTCGCCGCGGCCACGGTCAGCGTGTAGACGATCCCGGACCCGGGCAGCTCGGGCAGGTGCTGCACCAGCCAGGCCAGCCGCTGCTCGGTGGTGCGCAGCCGGACCACCGCCAGGTGCAGGCTCTCCCGGTCCAGCGGGCCACGCAGCACCAGCGGGTGGCCGCCGTCCTCCCCCGCGGCCGCCCGCCCACCGGCGGTCGTCCCCTCCGCGGCCATCCCCGCACCCATCGCCCGGTCGGCGGGGGTCTCCGCGGCGGCCCGCCCGTCGCTGGGGTCGCCGGACCTCCCGTCGGCAGGCGCCTCCTCGCCGGTCATCCCCACACCGGCCGTCCCGTCGGCGGAGGTTTCCGTGGCGGACCACCTGGCCGGTGGTTGCCCGGCGAGCTGCTCGGCGACGTCCGCGACCACCCGGGCGTTGGCGGTCGCCGTGGTGGCCAGCACCGGGACCCCGGGCGGCAGCTCGGCCAACAGGGTGCGCAGCCGCCGGTAGTCCGGGCGGAAGTCGTGGCCCCAGTCGGAGATGCAGTGCGCCTCGTCCACCACCACCATGCAGGCCGTGGCCGCCAGCTTGGGCAGCACCAGGTCGCGGAAGTCGGGATTGTTCAGCCGCTCCGGGCTGACCAGCAGGACGTCCACGCCGTCGGCGCCGATCTCGCCGTGCACCCGGTCCCACTCGGCGACGTTGTCGGAGTTGATCGTGCGGGCCCGGATGCCGGCCCGCTCGGCGGCGGCGATCTGGTTGCGCATCAGGGCGAGCAGCGGGGAGACGATCACGCTCGGCCCGCTGCCGGTCGCGCGGAGCAGGGCCGTCGCGATGAAGTAGACCGCGGACTTGCCCCAGCCGGTGCGCTGCACGACCAGCGCCCGCCGCCGCTGGTCGACCAGCGCCTCGATCGCCGCCCACTGGTCTTCGTGCAGCCGGGCGCCGGCACCGGCCAGCGCTGTGAGGTGGGTCTCGGCGCGGTGCCGCAGCTCAGTGGTCGATCGCAGCTCGGTGGTGGTCATGACCAGCTTGGTATCACGGCACACCGACAACACCGCACCGGCCGGCCGGAAAACGGAGCCATCGGGCAGGTGTGAAGATGCCGCCGTTCGGGGCACAACGATCGCATCGCTGTCGGCACGACAGGACGGAGAACGTCAATGGTCGCCCCCCTGCCGCTCGATGCGGCACCGGACCCGCCTGTGACGCCGGACCCGCTCGCGGCATCGGCGAACCCGAACGACCTGGCGCCGCAGGCGCCCGACTGGTGGGCGGCCCGCCTGCTCGACGCGATCGTCGCGGCGGACACCTCGGACGACGGCGAGCCGATCCTGGCCGCCGCCGGCAACGCCGCCACCGCCGCGTTGCTGCTGCTGCAGCACCGGGCCGCCGGCGACGGTGACCCGGCGCGCAGCCCGGCACAGCTGCGCGAGGTGTACGCCATCTGCGCCGACCAGACAGCGATCGTCCGGGAACTGCTGCGCGAGCTGGCCACCCTGCAGGCCGCACCGGCCACCATTCCGGCCGTCCCCCAGGTCACCCAGCCCGCGCCGCCGTCGCGCCGGCGCCGGAGGCGGCGCCGGCTGCGGCTGGTGTCGTCCAGCCGCTAGCACGGCCACCACACCGGCTGGTCGCCGTGGCGGTGTACCCGATCCTGCTCCTCCATCGACTGCGGCCGATATAGACCGCAGTCGATGTTGGGTCGGCGCCGGGTGTCGGCCCCGGTAGCTGCCGGGATCTCAGCGCGCCGGGAGCAGCACCAGCGCGCTCCCCCCGCCGCGGCGCACCGGTTCGGCCGCGGCCAGGAGCTGGCGCTGGCCGAGGAACTCCAGCCCGACCGTGGCGCCGATCTCCGGGTTCGGCACGAACAGCTGCCCGTACCCGGCCAGCGCGCTGCCGTACTGGGCCAGGAACGCCGGCTCCGCGTCCGCGCCGACGTTCAGGTCGCGGTTGCGCTGGCTGGCCCGGGGTGCCGCGATCGCCGCTGGCAGGCTCATGCCCAGATTCAGCCGGTTGACCAGCGTCTGCAGCACGGTGGTGATGATGGTGGCGCCGCCGGGCGAGCCGAGCGCGAGGAACGGCCCGCCGTCGCGCAGCACGATCGTCGGCGACATCGAGCTGCGCGGCCGCTTGCCGGGCGCCGGCAGGTTCGGGTCCGGCGCCGTGCCCTGGGTGGGCGCGAAGTTGAAGTCGGTGAGCTCGTTGTTCAGCAGGAACCCGCGACCGGGCAGCACGATGCCGGAGCCGCCGGTCTGCTCGATGGTCAGCGTGTACGAGACCACGTTCCCCCACCGGTCGGCGGTCACCAGGCTGGACGTGTTCGGGCCCTCGTACGGCTCGGCGGCCTTGCTGACCGGTCCCGCCGCGGCGCACGGCTGGTAGTCACCGTCCGGGGTGCCGGGCGGCACCGGGCTGGTGGCCGCGTGCAGCGGGTTGATCTGGCAGGCCCGCTCCGCCGCGAACCCCGGTGACAGCAGCTCCCACGTCGGCACGCTGACCTGGTCGGGGTCGCCGACGTAGCGGTTCCGGTCGGCGAAGGCCAGCCGGGTGGACTCCAGGTAGTAGTGCAGCGACTGCACGGTGGCCGCCGGCGTGGCGCCGGACAGCGGGAAGTGGGACAGGATGTTCAGCGACTCCCCGACCGTGGTCCCGCCGGACGACGGCGGGGCCATGCTGTCAATTTCCACGCCGGCGTACTTCACCCGGGTCGGGTCCCGCGGGATCACCCGGTAGGCGGCGAGGTCGGGGGTGGTCATCAGGCCGGGCCTGGCGTAGTAGGGGTCGCCGGGCACCAGCGGCGGGTGCTGCACGGTGCCGACGATCTCGCCGGCGAGCGGCCCGGTGTAGAAGTACCCGGGGCCGGCGGCGGCCAGCTGCCGGTAGGTGTCGGCCAGGTCCGGGTTCCGCAGTGTGCTGCCGACCACCGGCGGCTGCCCGCCCGGCAGGTACAGCGCCGCGGTGGAGGTGAAGTGCGCGAACCGGGCGGCATTCTGCGCGGTCTGCGCCTGGAACGTGGCGTCCACGGTGAAGCCCCGGTCCGCCACGTCGATGGCCGGCTGCAGGGCCCGGTCCAGGCTCCACTTGCCCCAGCGCTGCAGCGCGGCGTCCCAGGTGGCCAGCGTGCCCGGGACGCCGACCGACAGCCCGGAGGTGACCGCATCGGCGACCGGCAGCGGCAGGCCGTTCTCGATGAACGCGGTCGGGCCCATCGCGGCCGGCGCCGTCTCCCGCCCGTCCAGGGTGAACACCTGGTGGGTGTCGGCCTGGTAGTAGACGAAGAACCCGCCGCCGCCGATGCCGGCCGAGTACGGCTCGGTCACGCCCAGCGTCGCAGCGGCCGCCACCGCGGCGTCCACCGCGTTGCCGCCGTGCTTGAGCACCTCGATCCCGGCCTTGCTGGCGTCCAGGTCGACGGTGGCCACCGCGCCGCCGTAGCCGACCGCGACCGGCTGTTTCGGCTGCCCGCCCGGCCGGTGGTCGGCGAGGGCCGCGGTGCCGGACCCGGCCGGTTGGGCCAGCGCGGGTGCCACCGGGGGTCCCGCTGCCGCGAGCCCGCCGGTGATGATGCACGCAGCAAGCACCGCTGTACGGCGATGTGCCCGCATGAGTCGCCTCCAGAAAAGGAACTTCGGCTCTAGGACTGTCGGCAGAACGGTCCAACCCTGCCAGTAGCGGCAGCATGCGGCCAGCGACTGCCGGAAAGTCATGCTCGGATCGAACCGGCCTGAGCCGGCATCTGATGGGGAGGACCGGCGATGACGTACTTCGTGACGGGAGCCACCGGGTTCATCGGCCGGCACCTGGTTGCGGCGCTGCTCCGGCGGGACGGCGACATCCACGTGCTGGTGCGGGCCTCCTCGCGGCACCGGCTGGACTACCTGCTCGGCCGGTGGGGCCAGCCGGACCGGATCAAGCCGGTGCTCGGCGACCTCTGCCTGCCCCGGCTCGGGCTGCCCGAGGAGCAGGTCGAGCAGCTGCGCGACACCGTGGAGCACTTCTTCCACCTGGCCGCCGTCTACGACCTGACCGCCGACGCGACGCGCAACGAGCTGCTGAACGTCGAGGGCACCCGGCACGCCGTCGAGCTGGCCAACGCGCTGCACGCCCGGCACCTGCACCACGTCTCGTCGGTCGCCGTGGCCGGGCTGTACCGCGGGCGGTTCACCGAGGAGATGCTCGAGGCCGGCCAGCCGCTGCCCGGGCCGTACCACCGGACGAAGTACGAGTCGGAGCGGCTGGCCAGGCAGCTGGCGGCGGTGCCGCTGCGGGTCTACCGGCCGGCGGTCGTGGTCGGCCACTCCCGCACCGGCGAGATGGACAAGGTGGACGGGCCGTACTACCTCTTCGAGATGATCCGGCGCAGCCGCGACCTGCTGCCCGCCCAGCTGCCGCTGGTGCTGCCCGACCTCGGCCAGACCAACCTCGTGCCGGTGGACTACGTCGCGGCCGCGCTGGACCACATCGCGCACCGGCCGGACCTGGACGGCCAGACGTTCCACCTGGTCAACCCGCAACCGCAGCCGGGGACCTGGGTCTTCAACCAGTTCGCCCAGGCGGCCGGTGCGGCCACCGCCCGGGCCACGGTGCCCCGGCTGCTGCTCCCGCCGGGGCTGCTGCTGCGGGCCGGCACGCTGCCCGGCATCCGGCAGGCCCGCGACAACGTGCTGGCCGAGCTGGGCATCCCGGCGGAGCTGCTGGGGTTCCTCGGCTTCACCGCCCGGTTCGACGCCACGAACACCGAGCGGGCGCTGGCCGGCTCCGGCATCGCGGTGCCCGACCTGGCCGAGTATGCCCGGGTGCTGTGGGACCACTGGGAGCGGCACCTGGACACCAGCCGGTCCTGGGAGAGCTCGAACGTGCTGCGGCTGCGCTCGCTGCTGCCGCCCCGGCGCTCGCTGCGCGCGGCGGTCAGCGGCCGCACCGTGCTGGTCACCGGGGCCTCCTCGGGCATCGGCCGGGCCGCCGCGCTGAAGATCGGCGCGGCCGGCGGGGTGCTGCTGCTGGTCGCCCGCACCGCCAACCGGCTGGCGCAGGTGCAGGCCGAGATCGAGGCGGCCGGTGGCTGCGCGTACGCCTACCCCACCGACCTGACCGACCTGGCCGCCATCGACAAGCTGGTGGACACCGTGCTGGCCGAGCACGGCGCGGTGGACTTCTGCGTGAACAACGCCGGCCGGTCGATCCGCCGCTCGATCGCCCAGTCCTACGGCCGCTTCCACGACTTCGAGCGGACGATGCAGCTGAACTACTTCGGGGCGGTCCGGCTGCTGCTCGGCCTGCTGCCGCAGATGCAGCGCCGGGGGTTCGGCCACATCGTCAACATCTCGACGATCGGCGTGCAGGCCGCTCCCCCGCGGTTCTCGGCCTACGTGGCCAGCAAGGCCGCGCTGGACGCGTTCACGCGTACCGTCTCCTCCGAGGTGATCGCCGACGGCGTCACGTTCACCACGATCCACATGCCGCTGGTGCGCACCCCGATGATCGCGCCGACCCGGATCTACGAGCGGTTGCCGGCCCGCTCGCCGAGCGAGGCGGCGGACCTGGTCTGCGACGCGCTGCGGGCCCGGCCGAAGGAGCTCAACACGGCGCTGGGCACCCTGGGCGCGGTGTCGTACGCGCTGGCGCCCCGGCTGGTGGACCGGGTGCTGCACCTGGGGTACCAGGTGTTCCCGGACTCGCCGGCCGCCCGGGGCGGCGCCGCACCGGGCGGCGACCAGCCGACGGTCCAGCAGCGGGTGCTGGCCACCCTGCTCCGGGGCGTGCACTGGTAGCCGGAATCATCCGGTAACCGGGGACCGGCGGCGGCCCCGAGGTGTAGGTGCCTCGGGGCCACGTCTGTGCGCCAGCCACCCCCTGGCGGCGTTGCCGGCTCCGGCACCTGCCAGATGGCGTCGCCGGCCGCGAGGCACTGCCGTTACCAGCCCGTCATGGGGATGGATACCCGCTCAACGCTGGTCAAACGTCAGCCGGGCGCCGAACCCGATGAACGCGGTGCCCACCACCCCGGCCGAGCCGACGTCCCCCAGCATCGGGGTACCGTCGCGGCGTGCGCGAGCTGGCGGTCTTCGACATCGACGGGGTGGTGGCCGACGTCCGGCACCGCCTGCACTTCCTGGACAGCCGGCCGAAGGACTGGTCCGGGTTCTTCGCCGCGGCCGCCGAGGACGTCCCGCTGGCCGAGGGGGTGGCATTGGCGAGGGAGGCGATGGCCAGCTACGACCTGGCCTGGCTGACCGGCCGCCCGGAGCGGCTGCGCGCAGTCACCGAACGCTGGCTCACCGCTGCCGGGCTGCCCAGCGGGCCGCTGGTGATGCGCCGGCACCGCGACTTCCGTCCGGCCCGGGTGGCCAAGCTGGAAGAGCTGCGCCGGCTGGCCGCCCGGCAGCCCATCGTCATGGTCGTGGACGACGACCCGGAGGTGGTGGCTGCGCTGAAAGCGGGCGGGTACCCGGCGCGGCTGGCCGACTGGGTGCCACGGCCCGGGATGCTGGACGAGGCGCAGGAACGGGACGGCCGCACCTGACGGACTGCCGAACCAAACCGTCGCACCGGGGTCAGACTCCGTTCTATTGGCGTTGGTCTATATAGGTGTAAAACAATACAGGCCGGTCAACCGCCCACGACCGTAGTCGCTCGGGCGATCGCGGCCACCAGGGGAGCCGCCTTGGCATGCGCCTCGGCCACCTCGCGGGCCGGGTCGCTCCCCCACGTGATACCGCTGCCGGCCCACAGGTGCAGGCGCTCGCGGTCGGCGGCAACGGTACGGATGGTCAACCCGAGGTCGAGCCGTTCGGCGGTGAGGAAGCCCAGAGCTCCCATGGCCGGCCCCCGCCCGACCGGCTCCAGGGCCGCGATCTGGGCGAGCGCGGCCAACTTCGGCGCACCGGTGACGGATCCGCCCGGCAGCACCGCGCGCAGCACCTCCACCAGCCCGGTGCCCGGCCGCAGCCGCGCCGACACCACCGACTCGGCCTGCCAGAGCCCGCACCACTCCCGCAGCGCGAACAGCTCCGGCACCGCCACCGACCCGGTCACCGCGACCCGGGACAGGTCGTTGCGCTCCAGATCGACGATCATCAGGTGCTCGGCGCGCTCCTTCGGGTCGGTCAGCAACTCATCCCGCCCGGCCGCGGTGGCCGGTCGCGTGCCTTTGATCGGATGCACCCGCGCCACTCCCCCGTCCACCGTCAGCAGGCACTCCGGAGAGGCCGTGGCCACCGCCCAGCCGTCCCCGGCCAGCCCGCCCCGGTACGGCGCCCGGGTCAGGCTGCTGACCGCGTGCAGCGCACCGCTCGGGTCGCCCTCGTACCGGGCGCTGCGGTGGCCGACCACGTTCACCTGGTAGACCTCGCCGCACGCGATCGCGGCCCGCACCGCGGATACTGCCGCGGCATGCTCGGTATCAGACCATGACCCCTGCCACTCTTCTAGACGTAACAGCGGGTGGCGCACCGGCGCAGGCGCCGGCTCGTTGGACAGCTCGAACACGACCGCCGCGGCATCGGGCACCGCGCGGCACGGTGATGGGGGGCCCGGATCGGCACCGGATGCCAGAGCGCAGGCGGCTGCCCCGATGAGCAGCCCCACACCATACCGCCGGTCACCGTAGGTCGCATCAGCGGTCAGGTCCGTGACGGGGAGCCCAAAGTGGTCGCAGAACGAGGCCAGTCCCTCGATCGGGTCACCCCGGTCGCCGAGGCACCACTCATATCGGTCACGTTCGGTGAGGGTGGGCATCCATCCGAGCGGCGTTCTAGGCGGAAACATTCCGCACCGGATCGTTACCAAGTTGCAACCCGCAAAGCCGAAAACTCGGCAGAGAACGTCACTATCTGGTCCCACACTGAGTGTGAACCAGGACACAGGTCCAGACCATCTCGCAACAGGAGCCAGCAGATGTGCTCGCACCAGCCGACGTGCCCCATGGCAGACGCGCCCGACCGCGACGCCGCGCACGTCGTCGCCAGCCACCATGAGCAGGGTTGGAGCCTGCTCTGCAACGGGATCGTGCTCTTCGACGACACGGGCGAGATCCTCCCCGACGGTCGAGCCGTGGCCCCGCGCAGGCCGATCCTGGCATCCGCGAGCTCGACCCACGCAGCCTGAGTGAGTGGCTGCCCCGGCGCCACGCCTCCCGCGTGCCGGAGCCGGGCCTCCCACGCACCAACTGGGACTCCGTAGGGACCCGCTAGGGACTCGACTGGGATTCCAAGATGACATGTAAGTGTGGTACACGCCACAGTTAGACGTTCGAAGGGCTCAGCCAATGTGCACGCATCACCCAGCGTGCCCGCCAGCCGACGCAGCGGACCGCGATGCAGCCCACGTGATCACCAGCCATCCGGAGCAGGGGTGGAGCCTGCTCTGCAACGGTGTCGTGCTGTTTGACGACTTCGGGGAGATCCTGCCGGACGGCAGGACGATGCCCGCACGCCACAACTACCCGACCCGCGCCGCCGCCTGAGCGCGACGGCATCCCCGGACAGCTCGACCAGACCGCCCAGCGGGCGGTCTGGTCGCGGCCCCGCCGACCAGGATCCACGCTCCACGCACCACATCCCGCTGCGACCGCCCGATCCCCGCTGTAACCGCACGGCTCAGCCGCCGTACTCCGCCACCGGGGGGCAGCTGCAGACCAGGTTCCGGTCGCCGTACGCACCCTCGATCCGGCGCACCGGCGGCCAGTACTTGGCCTGCTGCGTGACCGACACCGGGTAGGCCGCCTCCTGCCTGGTGTACGGGTGCTCCCACGGCTCGGCCACCAGCATGGCCGCGGTGTGCGGGGCGTTGCGCAGCGGGTTGTCGTCGGCCGGGTACTCCCCGGCGGCCACCTTGGCAACCTCGCCGCGGATGGCGACCATCGCCGCGCAGAACCGGTCCAGCTCGGCCAGGTCCTCGCTCTCGGTCGGCTCGATCATCAGCGTGCCGGCCTCCGGGAAGGACATGGTCGGCGCGTGGAACCCGTAGTCGACCAGCCGCTTGGCCACGTCGTCCACGGTGACGCCGGTCTGCTTCGTGATCGGCCGCAGGTCGATGATGCACTCGTGCGCCACCAGGCCATGCCGCCCGGTGTACAGCAC
>JBKOWA010000338.1:0-2951 GCA_046724155.1 Actinomycetota bacterium | reverse complement strand
GCCACGGCCCGCGCGATCGCCGCGTACGCCAGCACGTCGTCCGGGCTGGTCGGCTCCTCCACCCAGTACGGCCGGTGCCGGGCCAGGGCCCGGGTCCAGGCCACCGCCGTGTCGACGTCCCAGCATTGGTTGGCGTCCACCGCGATCCGGACCTGGTCGCCGAGGGTCTCGCGGGCCAGCGCCAGCCGGCGCAGGTCGTCGTCCAGGCTGCGGCCCACCTTCAGTTTGACCATGTCGAAGCCGGCGGCCACCGCCTGCGTGGCCAGCAGCAGCATCTTCTGGTCCGAGTAGCCGATCCAGCCGGGGGAGCTGGCGTAGGCCGGGTACCCCTCGGTCAGCAGCCGCGCCAGCCGGTCCGCCCGGCCCGGCTCGACCGCCTGGAGGATGTTCAGCGCCTCGTCCGGGGTGAGGGCGTCGGAGAGGTACCGGAAGTCCACCAGGCCGACGATCTGCTCCGGGGTCAGCTCGGACAGGAACCGCCACAGCGGCTGCCCGGCCCGGCGGGCGGCCAGGTCCCAGGCGGCGTTCATGACCGCGCCCACCGCCATGTGCATGACACCCTTCTCCGGGCCCAGCCAGCGGAGCTGGGAGTCCCCGACCAGCTCGGCGGACAGCGCGGCCAGGCTGGCGGCCCCGGTCGGCACCGGCCGGCCGAGCAGGGCCGGTGCCAGCGCCCGGATCGCGGCCACCTGGACGTCGTTGCCCCGGCCGAGGGTGAACACCAGCCCGTACCCGTCCGGTCCGTCGTCGGCGCGCAGCACGGCGTACGCGGCGGAGTAGTCCGGATCGGGGTGCATCGCATCCGACCCGTCCAGCTCCCGGGAGGTGGGAAACCGGACATCGACCACATCCAACGCTACGATCCGCGCCACCGGGAACCGCCCTCGCTCGACAGACATCCGATGTATAAAACGCCAGCCAGCCGACTGTCCAGCATCTGACCAGGAATCACCCACATGCGGTTCAAAGATCAACCATTCGGCTGCGGTATGATCCGACCACTGTCGGGGGACGCTCGGCCGCCCGTCGGCCAGCAGGCAGCCTCTATCGTTCTCCCTACGGACCAGCGCGGGCGGCGCCAGCGTCGCCCGGGGAGGCTGTGATCCGCCCGGTGCGGCCGGGGCAGCGCGGGGTCGAGGAGGCTGTCCAGCGGTTTCCACCTCTGCGCCACCGTGCCAACCTCGCGGCGGGCCGTGTGCGACCCTCGGCGCCGTGAAGGTGTTCGTGTCGGTGGACATGGAGGGCGTGGCCGGGATCGTGGACTGGGCGCAGTGCCTGGCCGGCGGCGACGACTACGCGGTCGGCCGCGAGCTGCTGGTCGGTGAGGTGAACGCGGCGATCGAGGGCGCCTGCGCCGCTGGCGCCACGCAGATCCTGGTCAACGACGCGCACTCGGCCATGCGCAACCTTCCGCCGCAGGCACTGGCCGGGCGGGCGGCGTACCTGTCCGGCCGGTTCAAGCCGCGCTACATGATGGAGGGGCTGGACGCCTCCTTCGACGCGGCGATCTTCCTCGGCTACCACGCCGCGATCGAGACGCCCGGCGTGCTCTCGCACACCTACAATCCGCGAGCCGTGGCGTCGGTGCGGCTGGCCGGCACGGTGACCGGCGAGGCCGGGCTGAACGCCCTGGTCGCGCAGCACTACGGCGTGCCGGTGGCGGTGGTCACCGGCGACCAGCACGTCGGCCCGGAGGCGTCCCCGTTCTGCCCGGGCATCGCGTCGGTCCAGGTCAAGGAGTCCATCAGCCGCTACTCCGCGCGCCACGAGCATCCCGTGGTGGCGCGCGAGCTGATCCGCGGCGGCGTGCGCTCGGCGCTGGCCGGTGTGGCCGGCCTCGCGCCACCGTCGATCCCCCTGCCGGCCACCATCGAGGTGCGCTTCACCAGCCCCGACATGGCCGAGCAGGCCACCTGGATCCGCAACGTCAGCCGCCTGGACCTGGTCACCGTAGCCCTGACCGACGACGACCCGCTGCGGCTCTACCAGGGGTTCGTCACGCTCGTATATCTCACCCGCTCGCTGGTAGAGCCGGCATGACGGACCAGGCGGTGGCGACAACCCCGAGCCGCTTGCCACACCCCGGCAACCCGATCGGCATGCCGGGGAGCCGGGGCGCTGAATCTCATCCGGCCTAGGTGACGGGGCGGGCAGGATGGGTACGTGCGTCGCCGGGCGGAGCGGAGGAGGCGTCATGCGGGTTGCGCTGTTCGTGACGTGCCTGGTGGACGGGTTGTTTCCGGAGGTGGGCAAGGCGACGGTGCGGTTGCTGGAGCGGCTGGGGCACCAGGTGGAGGTGCCGCTGGGGCAGACGTGCTGCGGGCAGATGCACGTCAACACGGGGTACCCGGCGCTGGCGCTGCCGCTGGTGCGTAACCACGTGGCGGCGTTCGAGGGATACGACGCGGTGGTGGCGCCGTCCGGCTCGTGCACGGCCGCGGTGCGGCACCAGCACGCCGACGTGGCCGAGCGGTTCCGCGAGCACGGGCTGGCCGAGGCCGCCCGGGAGAGGGCCGGGCGCACCTGGGAGCTGTCCGAGTTCCTCGTCGATGTGCTGGGGGTGACCGATGTCGGGGCGAGCTACCCGCACCGGGTGACCTACCACCCGACCTGCCACTCGCTGCGGCTGCTGCGGGTGGGTGACCGGCCGCTGCGGCTGCTGCGCGCGGTGCGGGACCTGGACATGGTCGAGCTGCCGGCGGCGGAGACCTGCTGCGGGTTCGGCGGCACGTTCGCGCTGAAGAACCCGGGGGTGTCCGGCGCGATGCTGGCCGACAAGCTGGCCGCGGTGGCGGAGACCGGCGCGCAGGTGGTCACCGCCGGGGACGCGTCCTGCCTGATGCACATCGGCGGCGGGCTGTCCCGGCTGCGCTCGGGCACCCGAACCGTCCACCTGGCCGAGATCCTCGCCTCGACGGAGGAAGCCGTGACCCCGCACCAGTCCACCAGGC
>JBKOWA010000435.1:0-3608 GCA_046724155.1 Actinomycetota bacterium | reverse complement strand
ACCCGGAACGTGACCCAGCCGAAGATTGCCTACACCCGCACAGCGAGCTGTCCGTGCCGCGGCATACCGTCTCGGATATCATGCCCCGACCCAGCCGCCGTGACCGGGTGACGGACCGTGTCCTACGCTGAAGTGGCGGGTTGGGCGGGGAGCTCGGTGGCGTCCGGCGCGGGCGGGACGTAGTTCGCCGGGGGGTTCTCCGGGAAGTGGCAGGCGACCTGGTGGCCGGGGGTGAGCTCGGTGAGCGGGGGTTCGACGGTCTTGCAGACGTCCTGCGCCTTCCAGCAACGGGTGTGGAACCGGCAGGCGGCCGGCGGGTTGATCGGGCTCGGCACGTCGCCCACCAGCCGGATCCGCTGGCGCTGCTGCCGGCCGACCGGCTCCGGGATCGGCACCGCGGACAGCAGCGCGACGGTGTAGGGGTGCATCGGGCTCTCGTACAGCTCGGTCCGCTCGGCCAGCTCGACGATCTTGCCGAGGTACATCACGGCGACCCGGTCGGACACGTGTCGCACCACCGACAGGTCGTGCGCGATGATCACGTAGGTCAGGCCGAGCTCGTTCTGCAGGTCCTCCAGCAGGTTGACCACCTGCGCCTGGATCGACACGTCGAGCGCGGACACCGGCTCGTCGGCGACGATCAGCTTCGGCCGCAGGGCCAGCGTGCGGGCGATGCCGATGCGCTGCCGCTGCCCGCCGGAGAACTCGTACGGGTACCGGTTGTAGTGCTCCGGGTTCAGCCCCACCAGCTCCAGCAGGTCCTGCACGGCCCGCTTGGTGCCGTGCTCGGTCTTCACGTCCTGCAGCCGGAACGGGGCACCCACGATGGTGCCGACGGTGTGCCGGGGGTTCAGCGACGAGTACGGGTCCTGGAAGATCATCTGAATGTCACGGCGCAGCGGCCGCATCGTGGACATCGACACGTGCGTGATGTCCCGGCCGTCGAAGACGATCGGGCCGGCGGTCGGCTCCAGCAGCCGGGTGAGCAACCGCCCGGTCGTGGTCTTGCCGCAGCCCGACTCCCCCACCAGGGCCAGCGTCTCACCCGGGGCCACGGTGAAGTCCAGCCCGTCCACCGCCTGCACCGCGCCGATCTGGCGCTGGAAGATCACACCACGGCGGATCGGGAAGTACTTCTGCAGCCCGGTCACCGCCAGCAGCGGCTCGCCCTTGTCAGCGCTGCTGGCGGCGGGCGCGGTCTCGGCTGCGGTCACGGTGCCTCCAGGTTGCGATCCTCGGGCCACCCGCCGGCTGGCCGGCGTGCCCGCATGGGTGCGCGGCGCGGGTCGTCACAGCTTCGGCTTGATCTCGTTCGCCCAGATCTGGATCCGCTTCTCGCGGGGCAGCCAGCACGCCACCTGGTGGTCGCCGCCGAGGTCCACCATCGGCGGCACCTCGGTGGAGCTGCGGCCGGCGTTCAGCTGCTCGTAGGCGCATCGCGGGTGGAACGCACAGCCGGGCGGCACGTTGATCAGGCTGGGCGGGGTGCCCTTGATCGGCAGCAGCCGCTCGGACCGCTCCCGGTCCAGCCGGGGCATCGAGCCCAGCAGGCCCCAGGTGTACGGGTGCTCCGGCGACCCGAAGATCACCTCGGCGCTGCCGTGCTCAACCCCCTTGCCGGCGTACATCACCATGATGTCGTCGGCCAGCTCGGCCACCACCCCGAGGTCGTGGGTGATGATGATGACCGCGGAGTTGAACTCCTTCTGCAGGTCCCGGATCAGGTCCAGGATCTGCGCCTGCACCGTCACGTCCAGCGCCGTGGTCGGCTCGTCGGCGATGAGCAGCTCCGGGTCGCAGGACAGCGCCATGGCGATCATCGCCCGCTGCCGCATGCCGCCGGAGAACTGGTGCGGGTAGTCGTCCACCCGGGTGGCCGGCTGCGGGATGCCGACCCGGCCGAGCATGTCGACGGCGTGCCGGCGGGCCACGGCCTTGCTGACGGCGTTGTGGATCCGGTACGCCTCGACGATCTGGTCGCCGACGCTGTAGTACGGGTGCATCGCCGACAGCGGGTCCTGGAAGATCATCGCCATCTTCTTGCCGCGCAGCTTGCGGACCTGCTCGGGCGTGGCCGAGACCAGCTCCCTGCCGTCCAGCCAGATCTGGCCGCTGACCTTGGCGTTGAGCCGGTTGTGCAGGCCGAGGATGGCCAGGCTGGAGACGCTCTTGCCGGAGCCGGACTCCCCCACGATGCCCATCGTCTCGCCGCGCTCCAGCCGGAACGACAGCCCGTCCACCGACTTGACCAGGCCGTCGTCGGTCGGGAAGTACACCCGCAGGTCACGCAGCTCCAGGAACGCGTTCGACGGCTCGGGGGCGTCCGCATCGGTGACGGCGAAGTCGGTACGGCCCGGGGTCTGCGGCAGTTGTTCGCTCATTGCTCGGCTCCGCGCTCGCTCCGCTCCTCGCCTGGCCACCCCAGAGGGGACCCCGACCGGGCTGCGATGCTCACTCGCTGTCGCCTCGCGTCGCTCATGACAGCCGCACCCGCGGGTCGACGGCGGCGTAGAGCACGTCCACCACCAGGTTCGCGATGATGACGAACACCGCGGCCAGCAGCGTGACGCCCATGACCTCGGGGAGGTCCTGCGACTGGATCGCATCGTAGGCGAACTTGCCGATGCCGGGCAGCGAGAACGTGGTCTCGGTGAGCACCGCGCCGCCGAGCAGCAGGCCGAGGTCGAGGCCGAAGATGGTCAGGATCGGGGTGAGCGCGGCCCGCAGGCCGTGCCTGACCACGACGTTGCGCTCCCGCAGGCCCTTGGCCCGCGCGGTGCGGATGTAGTCCTCGTGCATCGTCTCCAGCATGCCTGCCCGGGTCAACCGGGCGTACAGCGCCGCGTACAGGAAGGCCAGGGTGACCCAGGGCAGCACCAGTGCGGAGAACCAGTGGACCGGGTCCTGGGTGAGCGGGATGTAGTAGCCGGCGTCCGGGAACCAGCCCAGCTTGTCGCGGAAGATCGCCAGCGAGACCAGGCCGGTGAAGAAGATGGGCAGCGACACGCCGGCCAGCGCCACCCCCATCGCCGCCCGGTCGAAGATGCTGCCGCGGCGCAGCGCGGACAGCACGCCGACCGAGACGCCGCCGACCACCCAGATGACCGCGGCGCCGAGCGCCAGCGACGCGGTGACCGCCATGCGGTCCAGCATCAGCGGCCAGACCGGCTGGCTGTTCTTGAAGGAGTAACCGAAGCAGGGCGGGGGGCAGTAGTCCACATCGGGACCGCTGCTGTAGTGCGCCCCGGCGACAAGGCCCTTGACGAACCGCCCGTACTGCACCGGCAGCGGTTGGTCCAGGCCGAGCTTGGCCTCGACGGCCGCGATCGCCTCCGCGCTGGGGTCACGGCCGACGTACTGGGTGGCGAGCTGGTCCGTCGTCTGCCCGGCGAGCCGCGGCACCAGGAAGAAGATAGCGAACGTTATCATGCTGATGATCAGCAGCAGCAGAACGGCCGCCAGCAGGCGGCGGATGAGGTATGCGATCACACCGAGCGGCGGTGGCGGGCGGCGGGGCGCGGCCCCCCGGCCCCCCGTGGCGTCACCAGCCTTGAGCCCCCCGCGGGGGGGGGGCCCAACAATAGACGGGTTGTAGGTTTGGGCAACCG
>JBKOWA010000070.1:0-1366 GCA_046724155.1 Actinomycetota bacterium | reverse complement strand
GGTCACCGCAGTACCCCGGCGGCCAGGTAGCCGGCCGCGGCGGTGGCCCGCTCGGCCACCTCGGCCGGGTCGTCGCCGAGCGCGGTCACGTGCCCGATCTTGCGCCCCGGGCGGACGGTCTTGCCGTACAGGTGCACCTTCACGTCCGGCCAGCGGGCCAGCAGGTGGTGCACCCGTTCGTCAATCCCCGGGCCACCGGCCGGCCAGCCCAGCACGTTCGCCATCACCACGGCCGGCGCGGTGAGGTCCGTGGCGCCCAGCGGGTAGTCCAGCACCGCCCGCAGGTGCTGCTCGAACTGGGACGTCCGGGAGCCCTCGATGGTCCAGTGCCCGGAGTTGTGCGGCCGCATGGCCAGCTCGTTGACCACCAGCCCGCCCGCGGTGTCGAACAGCTCGACCGCGAGCACGCCGACCACACCGAGGTCCGCGGCCAGCTTCAGGGCCAGCGACTGCGCCTGGACGGCCGCATCCGGGTCCAGGTCGGGGGCCGGCGCGCGCACCAGGACGCAGATCCCGCCGGACTGCACCGTCTGCACCACCGGCCACGCCGCGCCCTGCCCGAACGGCGAGCGGGCCACCAGCGCGCACAGCTCGCGGCGCAGCGGCACATGCTCCTCGGCGATCAGCGGGATGCCGGTGTGCAGGACGGCACCTGCCGCGTCGGCGGCCGGCAGCACCCACACGCCCTTGCCGTCGTAGCCGCCCCGGCTGGCCTTGAGCACCACCGGCCAGCCCACCTGCTCGCCGAACGCGGCCAGCGCGGCCCGCGCCGCACCGGGGGCGGCACAGCCCTCGGGGGCGACGCGCCGGTCCGGGGTGGCACAGCCCTCGGCGGCCGGCGGCAGCGGCACCCACCTCGGCACCGGCACCCCCAGCTCGGTCAACCGGTCGCGCATCGCCCGCTTGTCCTGCGCGTACCGCAGCGCCCGCGCGGGCGGGTACACCACGTGGCCCGCCTCAGCCAGCCGGCGGAGCAGGTCGTTCGGCACGTGCTCGTGGTCGAACGTGAGCACGTCGCACCCGGCGGCGAACGCGGCCAGGTCGGGATAGGAGGTGTGGTCGCCGATCATCACGTCCGGGGCCACCAGCGCGGCGCCGTCGTCCGGGGAGCCGGCCATGATCCGCAGCGACTGGCCGAGCGCGACGGCCGCCTGGTGGGTCATCCGGGCGAGCTGCCCGGCACCGACCATGCCCACGATCGGCAGGCCGGTCCGGGGGTCCATGCGGTCGAGGCTAGCCGACCGCAGCGGGGCGACCGCAGCTGGTCGACCGGCCGGCCACCGCGGTGCGGTGGAGTCGCTTCGGGATGAACGCGGATAGTAGGTGATCCATGACGATTGAGTAACCCTATGACCCGAACTACGAG
>JBKOWA010000333.1:0-2621 GCA_046724155.1 Actinomycetota bacterium | reverse complement strand
GGTCCGCGTCGCGCGCCAGCAGATTGGCGGCGCGCGTGCCGGTCGCGCCGATGCCGCCCAGACACAGCGGGTGCGGCTCGGGCAGCGCACCCTTGCCCGCCTGCGTCTCGCCCACGGGGATGCCGGTGGCCTCGGCGAAGGCGTGCAGCGCGTCGCCGGCCTCCGAGTAGAGCACCCCGCCGCCGGCGACGAGCAGCGGCCGGCGGGCGGCGCGCAGCACCTCGGCGGCCCGGGCCACCGCGACCGGGTCCGGCTGCGGCCGCGGCACGTGCCAGACCCGGCGGCGGAACAGCTGCACCGGCCAGTCGTGCGCCTCGGCCTGCACGTCCTGCGGCAGCGCCAGGGTGACCGCGCCGGTGTCCACCGGGTCGGTGAGCACCCGCATCGCGGCCAGCAGCGCGGCCGGCAGCTGCTCCGGCCGGTTGACCCGGTCCCAGTACCGGCTGACCGGGCGGAACGCGTCGTTGACCGACACGTCGTGCGAACGCGGGTCCTCCAGCTCCTGCAGCACCGGGTTGGCCACCCGGGTGGCGAAGACGTCGCCGGGCAGCAGCAGCACCGGGATCCGGTTGATGGTGGCCAGCGCGGCGCCGGTGACCATGTTGGTGGCGCCCGGGCCGATGGACGTGGTGCAGGCCAGGGTCTGCAACCGGTTGGCGGTGCGGGCGAAGCCGACCGCGATGTGCACCATGGCCTGCTCGTTGCGGGCCAGCCGGTACGGCAGGTCGACGCCGCCCAGGCCGGTACCGCCCGTGCCATCCGGGCCGGCGCCACCCACGCCGGTGCTGTCCGGGGTTGCGCCACCCGCGCCGGTGCTGTCCGGGGTTGCGCCACCCGCGCCGACGCCCTCTGGGCTGGTGCCGGGTAACGCCGCCTCGAGCAGCGCCTGTCCGACCCCGGCCACGTTGCCGTGCCCGAAGATGCCGAAGCAGCCGGCCACCAGGCGGCGTTCCACGCCGTCCCGCTCGGACCACTGGTTCGCCAGGAACCGCACCAGGGCCTGGGCCACGGTCAGCCGGACGGTGCCGCCGGGCTGTGCCCCAGCGCGATCCTGTGCCCCGGCGCGATCTTGCGCCCCGCTGTCTTGGGTGCCGGTGCCGCTCGGGGTCACGGACATCACTGCCTCCCCATCGGAAGTCGCGGGTCCACCGGCTGGCCGCGCCAGCTCGCGCGCACCCAGGCGTGGGCCGGGTCGTCGCAGACCAGCCACGCGCGCCGGGCGGCCGGGCCGGCCATCACGTTGAGGTAGTACAGGTCGTAGCCGGGCGCGGCCATCGACGGCCCGTGCCAGCCGTGCGGGACGAGCACCACGTCGCCGGTGCGCACCTCGGCCAGCACGTCGATCGGGCGTTCCGGGGTGCCGTAGACCCGCTGGTACGCCATCCCGCCGCCGGCGACCTCGAAGTAGTAGATCTCCTCCAGCGGCAGCTCGCCCTGGCGTTCCTCGTCGTGCTTGTGCGGCGGGTACGAGGACCAGTTGCCGCCCGGGGTGAGCACCTCGCAGGCGATCAGCTTGGCCGCGTCCAGCACCTCGGGGGTGCCGACGTTGTGCACCTGCCGGGAGCACGATCCAGCGCCGCGCAGCTCCACCGGCACGCCGGCCGCGGGCAGGTACCGGAACGGGAGCCGGCGGTCGGCCCGCGCGGTCGCCACCGCGAACCGGCCACCGTCCACCGTGGACAATCGGGTCACCGAGCCAGCCGGCAGGTACGCGGAGTCGGTGGGGCCGGCGAACACCGACGAGCGCCCGGCCAGCTCGGCCCGGCCCCCGCCCGGTGCCTCGGCGTCGCACTCGACCGTGCCGGCCCCAGCCAGCGGCAGCACCACCGCCTCGTCGGCCGGCAGGGCGAGCTCCACCGACCCGCCGGGTGGCAGCTCGGCGACCCGCAGCCCGGCGTACCCCCAGCCGGCCGACTCCGGGGTGACCACCAGCACCCACGTATCGTCCACTGTGGAACCTGCCATCGCGCTCACCGGACCAGTGCCACGGCGGTGTCCACCGCGGCGGCCACGTCGTCGTCGGGGGGGTACAGCAGGGCGCGGCCGACCACCAGGCCGCGCACCGGCGGCAGCTGCAGCGCCGCCCGCCAGGCGGCGAACACCTGGTCCGGGTCGTCGTCCGGGTCGCCGCCGAGCAACAGGGTCGGCAGCGTGGTGGCCGCCAGCACCCGCTCCATCTGCTCGACCACGGGCAGCTTCAGCCAGGTGTAGGCGCTGGTGGCGCCCAGCCCCTGCGCCACGTGGATGGAGTGGATCACCGCGGCCGGCGACAGGTCGTTGCGCACCCGGCCCTCAGCCCGATAGGACCAGAACGGCTCGATCATGGCCATCAGCCGGTGCCGGGCCAGCGCGGTGACCGCCCGCCCGCAGCCCTCCAGCGTGCCGGCGGTGCCCGGGTCGGACAGGTCGATCCGGCACAGCATCTTGCCGCCGTCGAAGCCGAGCGCGGCCAACTCGTCCGCGCCGTACGCGGTGAACCGGTCGTCCAGCTCGAACGCCGCGCCCTGCAGACCACCCCGGTTCATCGAGCCGATCACCAGCTTGCCCTCCAGGGCGCCACTCAGCAGCAGGTCCTCGACCAGGTCCGGGGTGGCCAGCACGCCGTCCACCCCGGGCCCTGT
>JBKOWA010000076.1:0-4827 GCA_046724155.1 Actinomycetota bacterium | reverse complement strand
GTGCTGGCGGACCCGGGACGGTTCGCCGGGCGGAAGGTCGCGCTGATGTGCACCGGCGGCAACGTGAGCCCCGCGCAGCTGCGGGAGCTGCTGGCCACCGGCTGAGCCTGAAGCCGTCCGGAACGTCGGCGTGCCGGCCGTCGGGTGGGCCGGTGCGGCCCTGCGCGGGGCCGCGGCCGCGGGCCGGATCCCACTTTGTGCCGGCATGTCGTAGCCCTGGCCGGGCATCGCCCGCGGTACTGTTCGGGGCATGACCAGCCTTGCCTCCCGCGAGGGAGAGATCCCGTTCGACGATGCCCCGGGCCGGTGGGCCGAGGTGGCCGACCGTGTGGACCGGCATGAGCAGCTGCGGCTGGTTCGTGGGGACGATGCACCCGCGCTGGTGCTGATGACCGAGGACGATTTCGACCAGGCTATGGAAGTTGCCGCGGACTTGGCGCTGTGCCGGGAGATCCTCTCGCATATGGAACCTATCGACCTGGAGCGGGCTGACGCCCGGCACGCGGAGTGCGTCGCGTTCCTGGAAGGCATCCTGGGCCGCGAGTGAGCTATCGACTGGAGTGGCCGGTTGGGGTCGAGCAGTCGATCGAACGGTTAGCCGCAACGGACCGGGACGGAGCGAGGCTGGTCACCGCTGCGATCTTGACGCTGGCCGAGAACCCTCGCCCAGCCGGCGTCCATGTGCTGAACGAAGCCGATAGCCTGTACTGGATCCATCTGTCCCGGCTGGATCCGGGCACCGGCCGCGTTTTCCGGTACCGGGTCATGTACCAGATCCGGGATCGGGATCTGATCGTCATCGTCATGACCGCAGCAGCTCTGCCGAAGCCCAGCCGGCGGCGCCCGCGCTGAGCCGGATCGACGCTCTGCCACACGCTGGGTGCTGGCCAGAACCTGGACGGAGTTCCGCCTACTCGGCTCCGCACACGACCGCGGTCCTCACATGGCTGCCGCTCGGGCACCATGGGTGGCATGTGCCGAAGCATCAAGACGCTCCGACCGCCGTTCACCGAGGCGGTGACCGAGGACGACGTGCACGCTGCCGCCCTGCAGTACGTGCGGAAGGTCTCCGGGTTCCGGGCCCCGGCCGAGCACAACGCGGAGGCGTTCGACGAGGCGGTCGCCGCGGTCACGGCCGCCACCCGGACACTGCTGGACCGCTTGGTGGTGCGCGGCGCTTCCCGCTGACGGGTAGGTGGGGAGTCAGAACGTGAAGCCGCCGGGGCGGCCGTTCCGGTCGGCGATCAGGCCGGCGAGCGTGGACAGCGCGATCTCCGGCGGGGTGCGCGAGCCGATGTTCAGCCCGATCGGCCGGTGCACCTTGGCGACCTCGTCCGCCGGCACCCCGAGGGCGGCCAGCGCCGCGAGGTGCGGCGCGGTGTGCCGGGGGCTGCCCATCACGCCGACCCAGCGGGGGCCGGCGGCCAGCGCGTCCCGCAGCACCTCGCCCAGCTCCGGGCGGTCGTGGTCGGTGACCACCACGTCGGCGTCGCCGCCGAGCACCTCGCCCGCCGGCTCGGTGAGGACGGTCCCGGCCAGCGCCCGGTCGGCGTCGGTCACCCGGTCCGGCTCCGGCTCGACCAGCACGGTGCGGAACCCCGCGTCCCGGGCGAAGTGCAGCAGGCTGCGCCCCACCGGCGAGGCGAACACCGCGACCAGGGTGCGCCCGTCCGGCGCGGGCTCCAGGTCGCCATGGGCCACCGCGCAGGCCGGGTCGGCGGCCCCGTGCTGGTGCCCACCGGTGTGCTCGTGCCCTGCTGCCGGCTCGGGCCCGTGGCTTGGCCCTGCGTGGTTGTGGTCGTGCGCTGCCATCCGCCCAGTGTGGCACCGTTGCCTCGGCGGCCGGGTTGGCCTGGGCGCAGCGGCGTGGGCTGAGCAAGGGCTGGACTGGTCGCACCGGAATTGTCGGACCGGCGTGCTGTACTGCCGGGCGTGGATGTGACGTGGCGGCACTCAGCGGGCTGGCGGATGGCCCGCCACCCGCTGCACGGCGTTCAGGCGGACCGCCGAGCAGCAGGCTGCGGCAGTCAGCATGCTGCTCGGCGGCGAGGTGCGGGTCAGCCGGGCGGAGCCGGGCTAGCCGCGGGCCTTGGCGGTCGCCCGCCTGTTGGCCCGGTTGATCGCCTCGGCCAGCTCGGCCTTGCTCATCCGCGACCGCCCGCGGATGTTCAGCGTGCGGGCCTTTGCCATCAGCTCGTCCTTGGTGCTGCCCGCCATGTCCACTCCGCCGTAGGTCCTGCCTCGGCGGCGGGAACCGTGCCGGGTGTCCTTCGCGGCCTGGGCGTCCGACGGGCCCTTGTGGTCCTTGGCCTCCCAGTGGTCGCCGACCTTCTCGAAGGAGTGCTTCAGCGAGGCGAACGCGGTCCGGTGCGACCGCTCGCCCTCGCCGTACTCCTCGACGGCCGAGTCGTGGGTCTTCTTCCAGGTCTCCTGGGCCTTCTTGGGCGACCGTCTCAGGGTCGAAGGCAGGTCGCCACCCCGGGTGTCGCGTGGCATGAGGCCTCCTCTCGCAATCGGTCTTCTCGCACCGGCCCTGCGGTAACGATGCCCACTTCCGGCCCGCCCATACCGGTCCGTGCCGGCACAGTCGCTGGGCGGTACCCCGCTGGACGGTGCTCCGCGGGGGTGCGGTCAGCCGGCCACGGCCTTGCGGTCCCGGTCGAGCACCCGGCGGTACGCGGCCTCGGTGTCGGCGGCGATCCGCTCCCAGCCGTACCGGGCCTGAGCCCGGTCGGCGGCGCTGATCCGGTAGCCGGCCAGCCTGGTCGTGTTGCCCAGCAGGTCGTGCAGGGCGTTCATGAACGCCTCCGGGTGCCGGAGCGGGACCAGCTCTCCGGTGGCCCGCTCCGCCACGATGTCGGCCAGCGCCCCGACGGCGGTGGCCAGCAGCGGCACCCCACACGCCATGGCGGCCAGCGCGGCGGCACCGCACGGCTCGTGCCGGGCGGGGAACATGGCCACGTCAGCACTGCGCAGCAGCGGCGGCAGCTCGTTCTCCGGCAGCGGTCCGGTGAGCCGGATCCGGTCGCCGACCCGGCACCGCGCCGCCTGGTCGGCCAGCCACCGGACAGCCGGGTCGGTCGGGTGCGTGGCGGCCTCCACATCGCCGAGGCGGACCGGGTCGCCCGCGAGGGCAGGACCACCGACCCGGTGTGGGCCGCCGACGAGGACCAGCTCCGCGTTCGGCACCCGGCGCAGTGCGCGGACCGCGATGTCGATCCCGTACCCGGCGGTCAGCGGACCGAACGTGAGCACCCGCTGCCGGCCGGTACGCGGCGCCACCGGACCGTCCGGGGTGAAGATCGCCAGGTCCACCCCGGACGGGACGACGGTGACCGCGCTGCGAGGCACGCCGAGCCTGGTCAGCTCGGTCACCTCCTCGGTCGAGCGGGCCACAACCAGTGCGGCGCTGCGGGCCAGGGCGGCCTCCAGCCGGGCTCGCCGCCGGCCGGCAGGATCCAGCCGTCCATGCCGGCCGAGACCATCGAAGGTCTGGACCAGCGGGGTCCCGGTGTCCGGCCGGGCGGCCGCGGCGGCCAGCCCGGTGGTCCAGGACATCGCGTGGACGATCTCTGGCGGGTCGGCCGACCACTGTTCGGCGAGCCCCTCGGTCAGCTCGGACAAGTGGCGCAGCGGGTCGGCCCCGACCTGGCGGGTCGGCGAGCGGCCGGCCGGTGCCGCGGGGCCGCTGCCGAGTCGCACCACCTCGACGCCGGCGGGTGCCGGGACGTCGACGCGGCGCGCGTACAGAGTGACCCGGTGCTGGCGTGCGGCCAGCGCTTCCGCCAGGGGCGCGGTGACCACGTCTATGGTGTCCGATTCATCTGTGGTGCCCGACTCGATCAGCGGGCCCACCCGATCCGCGACCAGGGCGATTCTCATCGGGGCCTCCGGACAGTTGTCGATAACAGGTATTTGCCTACCCGCAAATATTCGCTCCGCAAACATGGCGGCTGCCCCGCAAAACATGGCGGCTGCCCGCAAACATGGCGGCTGCCCCGCGAACATGGCAGCTGCCCCGCGAACATGGCGCCCTCGCCCCAACAAGGATGGCGGCGCCCTCGCTGGGCCGGGAGCGAGGGCGCCGCGCCTCGGGGCGGGGCCGGAGGTTCCTTGCGTCCGGTCTACCCAGCCAACCTGATGGTCAACCGCTGGAAACGCCCTGATCCGGCACCCGGGTCCGGCTCAGTCAGTCCGAGCGGGACCTCATTCAGTCTCCGCGCGGGACCGGCTGCGCATCGGCAGCACGTACCACAGCAGCACGTACCCCAGCAGGACCAGCCCGGTGAGCAGCACCGCGGCCACCGGCCCGGCGGTCACGTCCACGATCAGCAGCACCGCGGCCGCGATGCTCACCAGCAGCGCGACCAGGCCGCCGACCGCCATCCGGTCCGCCGCGGCGACCAGCTCCTGCTTGCGGCGCATCCGGAACAACACCCGGTGCCAGGCCACCGGCCCGATGAACAGGGCCGCGGCGGCGGCCGCAGCCAGCAGCGACACGATGTAGATGGCACGCTGGGTGCCGGTCAACACCCCGAACCGTTGGGTGAACGCCAGCGACAGCAGGAACGCGAACAGGATCTGTACGCCGGCCTGGGCCACCCGGAGCTCCTGCAGCAGGTCCTGGAAGTTGCGGTCCAGGCGTTCCACGTCGGTCTCGTCGCGCTCCTTCGCGTTCCACTTGGGGTAGGGCAGCTGCGGGTCGGCGTCCGCATCCGGCGGCCCGGCTTCGCCCCGGGCGCCGCCTGCCGGTCTGGGGTCCAACCGTTTCGTACTCACCGCCCTCGCTCCTCCCCGGTGTGCTCGACAGCCGGACCTAACATGGCC
>JBKOWA010000203.1:0-6763 GCA_046724155.1 Actinomycetota bacterium | reverse complement strand
TCACGGCGCTACCGGCCAGCAGGTGCGGCGCGGACAGCAGCGACGGGCCCGGCACGGGGAGCATGCCGTCCAGCGCGGCGTAGGGCAGTGCGGCCAGGCCGAGCAGCACGCCGGCCGCCGCGTCGCCCAGCGCCCGGGAGGCCGCCATCCCGGCGAACAGCAGCAGCGCGGTCGCCAGCCCGGCGGTGACCGCCCGCGGCCCGGCCGGCCCGCCCTGCACCAGCGCCACCACGCCCAGCGCCAGCACGCCCATGGCCAGCCCGAGGAACAGCCACCTGGTCATCGCCTGCCGCGACCGGCCGGTGCGCTCCCGCATGCCGGCGGCCACCCCGTCGATGAGGTCGTCGAAGTCGTACTCGGGGATGGCGGACTCCCGCGGCCGCAGGTACACCGTGTCGCCGTCGAGCAGGCCGAGGTCGGCCGGCGTGCCGTCCTCGTCCAGCGGCCCCTCGCCGAGCCGCTGCAGCACCCAGCCGCCGTGCGTCACGCCCGCGTCGGCGAGCTGCGGGTCAGCCTTGCGGACCAGCACCGGCACCAGGTCCGCCAGCGGCACGTGCACCGGCAGCGCCACGTCCGCCCAACTGGAGGGGGCGACCACGGTGAGGCGGCAGGTGTCGGTCGGTGTGTCGCTGCTCATCCCATGTCACTCCTCTGAACGGGCCGGGGCCGGGGTCCGTGCGAGCAGACATCGCTGCCCGCCGGGCGTCAGTGTCGGGCACGGCTAACCCGGCCCCGCGGTTCAGGAGTCACCACCGATGAGAGCGAGCTAGCAATGAGACGTCAGGCATTCGCCGGGGCACGGCAGGAGCGCCGTCTCGTTTCAGCCGCCCTGACCCCGGTGTGGGCGCGCCGCGCAGGCGGGCAACGGCCTCGCAGCGCTGCAGTCCGATCGACCCAGCGTTCATTTTCCGGTCAGTCCTCGCAGGACAGGCACAAAGGGGGCTCCCTGCCGGGGATCCACCGTGCGAAGGGAAGGTAGAGCCATCAGCACCACCGTGTTCAAGCGCCCACCGCTCAAGGCCGGGCCGGAGTTGCCGCGCGGCGAGATCGAGCTGCAGGAGCCGCCGTCGCTGCCGGAGACGACCGGCGTCGGGGGCTCGGCCGCGCTGATGTACCTGCCGATGCTGGCCGGCTCGGCCGCGATGGCGCTGATGTTCGTCCAGCCGGGCGCCAAGGCGATCAACTTCCTGGCCGGCGGCCTGATGGTGGTCTCCTCGGCCGGGATGATGGTCGGGATGGTCGGCCGCGGCGGCGGCGACCGCAAGCGCAAGCTGCGCGGCGAGCGGCGCGACTACCTGCGCTACCTGGGCCAGATGCGGCGCCGCGTGCGCAAGGTGATGACCGCGCAGCGGGAGGCGATGAGCTGGGCCTACCCCGACCCGGCGGCCCTGGCCAACCTGGCGGCCAGCCGCCGGCTGTGGGAGCGCCGCGGGTCGTCCGAGGCGTTCAGCGCGGTCCGGATCGGGGTCGGCACGCAGCGCCTGGCGGTGCGGCTGAACGCGCCGCAGACCAAGCCGCTGGAGGACCTGGAGCCGCTGTGCGCCGGCTCGCTGCGCCGGTTCATCCGCGCCTACGCCAGCGTCCCCGGCCTGCCGACGGTGGTCTTCCCGAAGGCGTTCGCCCGCATCCTGCTGGCCGGTGACCCCGGCGCGGCGCGCGGCATGGCCCGCGCGATGGTCGCCCAGCTCGTCGCGTTCCACTCCCCGGAGGACCTGTGGGTCGCGGTCTGCGTGGCGCCGGAGCGGCGCGCCGACTGGGACTGGGTGAAGTGGCTGCCGCACAGCCAGCACCCGCTTGAGCACGACGCCGCGGGGCCGCGCCGGCTGGTCAGCGACAACCTGGCCGACCTGGAGACGCTGCTCGGCACGGAGTTCGCGGAGCGGCCCCGGTTCGAGCCGGACAGCCCGCGCACCGAGCCGTACGTGCTGCTGGTCGTCGACGGGGCGCCGGTCCCGGCGGGCTCGCGGCCGACCGAGGGTGGCTACCGCAACGCCACGGTGCTCGACGTGTCCGGCGCGCTGCCGTGGAAGGCGGACCGCTACACGCTGCGGCTGCGGGTCGGCGGCGGGCAGGTGGAGATGGTGGGTGCGGACCGGCAGGGCAAGGACAGCCCGACCGCGGTCGGCCGGCCGGACGCGCTCAGCGTGACCCGGTGCCGGGCGCTGGCCCGGCTGGTCGCGCCGCTGCGGCTGTCCGCGGGCGGGGTGGACGCGGCCGAGCCGCTGCTGGAGGACTTCGAGCTGACCACGCTGCTCGGCGTGGCCGACCCGGCCACGTACGACCCGGCGGAGCTGTGGTCCAGCCGGTCGCCGTGGGACCGGCTGTGCGTGCCGATCGGCGTGGCCGAGGACGGCACCCCGGTGGAGCTGGACATCAAGGAGTCGGCGCAGGGCGGGATGGGGCCGCACGGCGTGCTCATCGGCGCCACCGGCTCGGGCAAGAGCGAGCTGCTGCGCACGCTGACCCTGGCGCTGGCCATGACGCACTCCTCGGAGATCCTCAACTTCATCCTGGTCGACTTCAAGGGCGGCGCCACGTTCGTCGGCATGGAGCAGCTGCCGCACACCTCCGCGCTGATCACCAACCTGGCCGACGAGCTGCCGCTGGTGGACCGCATGCAGGACGCGCTGCACGGGGAGCTGGTGCGCCGGCAGGAGTACCTGCGGCAGGCCGGCTACGCCTCGGTGGTCGACTACGAGCGGGCCCGGGCCGGCGGCGCCGAGCTGCCGCCGCTGCCGACCCTGTTCGTGGTGGTGGACGAGTTCAGCGAGCTGCTGCACAGCAAGCGCGAGTTCATGGACCTGTTCGTGATGATCGGCCGGCTCGGCCGCTCGCTCGGCGTGCACCTGCTGCTGGCCTCGCAGCGGCTGGACGAGGGCCGGATCAGCCAGGTCGAGGGGCACCTGTCCTACCGGATCGGCCTGCGCACCTTCTCGGCCTCGGAGAGCCGCAGCATCATCGGCGTGTCGGACGCCTACGAGCTGCCGGCCTCGCCGGGCAACGGGTTCCTGCGCACCAGCACCACCTCGCTGGTCCGGTTCAAGGCGGCGTACGTGTCCGGCCGGCCGAAGACGGCCCGCCCGGCCCGGCGCCCGCAGTCGGTGGTGCAGCAGCAGGTGCTGACGTTCGGCTCGGAGTACGTGGCGCCGCGGGCGCCGCTGCCGCCCGCGGCGTCCGGGGACGCTTCCCTGCAGGCCACGCCGGGGGCAACGGGGGAGGTCGCCGGGCCGGTGGCCGACCCGCTGGTCGTACCCCTGGACGACCTGCTGGTGGGTACTGCCGGGACGGCTGGGATGGAGCTGGCTGCCGAGATGCCCGGTGCAGCCGGGACGATTGAGGTACCCGGTGCAACTGAGGCACATGAGGCGGCCATGGCTGGCGGGCCGCAGGACTCGCTGTTCCACCTGATATTGGAGCGGCTGCGCGGGCAGGGGCCGCCGGCCCGCCAGGTGTGGCTGCCGCCGCTGGCCGAGCCGCCCACCCTCGACCAGCTCCTCCAGCCGCTGTCGGTGCACCCCGAGCTGGGCTACAGCCCGGGCCCGCTGCCCGGCCGGGGCGGCCTCGCGGTGCCGGTCGGCGTGGTGGACCGGCCGTTCGAGGGCGTCCGCGACCTGCTGGTGGTCAACGTGGCCGGCGGCGCCGGGCACGTCGGCATCGCCGGCGCGCCGCAGAGCGGCAAGACGACCCTGCTGCGCACGCTGATCACCGGGCTGGCGCTGACCCACACGCCCCAGGAGGTCCAGTTCTACTGCCTGGACTTCGGCGGCGGCGGCCTGTCCGGCGTGGCGGAGCTGCCGCACGTCGGCGGCGTCGCGGGGCGGCTGCGCACCGAGGAGGTGACCCGGACCGTCATGGAGGTCAGCAGCCTGCTGACCGCCCGGGAGCAGCTGTTCACCGCACACCGCCTGGAGTCGATGGAGGACTACCGGCGGGCCAAGCGGGAGGGCCGGTTCGCCGAGGACCCGTTCGGCGACGTGTTCCTGGTCATCGACGGCTGGTTCACCATGCGGCAGAACTTCGACGCGCTCGAGGGCCACATCTCCAACATCGCCAACCGCGGCCTGAGCTTCGGGGTGCACCTGATCGTCACCTCCACCCGCTGGTCGGAGATCCGGCCCTGGCTGCGCGACCTGCTCGGCACCCGGCTGGAGCTGCGGCTGGGCGAGTCGGCGGAGTCCGAGGTGAGCGCGCGCAAGGCCATGCAGGTGCCGGCCATCCCCGGGCGCGGGCTGACCGCGGACGCCATGCACTTCCTGGGCGCCCTGCCGCGGGTCGACGGCGTCGGCGACACCGAGGACCTCACCGAGGCCACGCGCGCCACGATCCGCACGGTCCGGGACGCCTGGCCGGGGCCGGCGGCGCCCCGGGTCCGCACGCTGCCGGCGCGCTTCGGCGTCGCGGAGCTGCCGGACCCGCCGGACGGCGACTTCCGGGTCGCGCTCGGCCTGGACGAGGAGAGCCTGCAGCCGGCGTGGCACAACTTCCAGGAGGTGCCGCACCTGATGGTCTTCGGCGACACCGAGACCGGCAAGACCAACCTGCTCCGGCTGGTGGCCAGGGCGGTCGCCAGCAGGTACCCCGCCGCCCAGGCGCGCATCATGCTCGCCGACTACCGGCGGGACCTGTTCACCTCGGTGGCCGCGGAGCGCCAGCTCGGCTACGCGGTCAGCTCCAGCGGGCTCGCCGAGATGGTGACAGGGGCCGCGCAGGTGCTGCGCGAGCGGCTGCCCGGCCCGGACATCACGCCGGACCGGCTGAAGCTGCGGGACTGGTGGGAGGGGCCGGAGCTGTTTCTCCTCGTCGATGACTACCAGCTGCTGGGGTCCGGGATGGACGGCCCGCTGCTGCCGCTGGCCGACCTGCTGCCGCAGGGCGCCGAGATCGGCCTGCACCTCGTGGTGGCCCGGTCCACCTCGGGCGCGTCCCGGTCGATGCTGGACCCGCTGATCCGCCGGCTCTGGGAGCTGGGCACCTCGGCGGTCCTGCTGTCCTGCCCGCGCGAGGAAGGCGCCTTCCTGGGCGACGTCAAGCCGCGCGTGCTGCCGCCGGGACGCGGCCAGCTGGTCACCCGCCGGCGCGGCACCCTGCTGCTGCAGACCGGCTACGTCGACGTTCCGGAGTCGGCGGACGCGGCGTAGCCGGTTCATGCGCAATAGCCGGGCTGCACAGCGACTCGCGCCGTAACCGGGATTCCTGCCATACCCGGGGGCTCCGGCCCCGGTGTGGGATTTATGGCGTCGGGAGATACCTGCCACAGGTGGGCCACAGGTGAGGTGCGGGCAGCGCCGCTGGTATGCGCGTGCACGCCTGTGGCCGTGGTGACCATGTGAGCGTAGTCGCGCACGGGCGGTGAACCGGCGGCCGGGGCCGGTCCGTGATTGTGGCATCAGGTCGATAACGTGAACTTGTCTTCAACTTTGAAGGGTGGTGCAGCTCGGATGGTAAGCGAGAACATCGTTGACTTCGAGGCCATGAAGAACGCCGCGGTGGCGATCGAGCAGACCAACACGCAGCTCGGCCAGATCGACAAGTCCATGATGCAGGCCCTCGGGGTGCTCGAGGTGCACTGGACGGGGGAGGCGAGCACCCAGTTCGGCATCGTGATGACCGACTGGCGCGGGTCGTTCAACGACATCATCACGCAGCTGGGCAACCTCCACTTCGCGCTGGTCGGCAACCGGAACCTGAACATGACCAACGAGCAGAACAACACCCCGATGATCAACAGGATCCAGAGCAGCCTCTACGGCCACTGAGCCCGACAACGAGGCCCCAGCACGATGAACCGCGGCAGGATGAACCGCGGCAAGGCGAGTCGTATCGAGACGGTAGGAGTGGGCAATGGCAGACGGTAGCCAGTACACGGTCAAGTACTCGGAGGTTGCCGGTGTGATCGAGGACATGGGTTTCGCGACCAACAACATCCGGGACACCCTGAACGACCTGATGGTGAACATCTCCACGAACCTCAGCCCGGAGAAATGGACGCAGCAGGCGAAGGACGTGTTCCACGCCGCGAACCTGGCCTGGGCGCAGGACACCCAGCACATGCATGACGTGCTGAAGACGGCGGAGACCACGCTGCTGGACATCGTCACCAACTACGACATCACCGACAAGCAGGCCGCGGCCATGTACGGCCAGGTCGGTCTCTGACCGGTCACCCTGCCGCGGGTTGCGGGCGTCAGCCGGCCGGTTCCCCTCCCGGCCGGCTGATCCCGTGCGCGCATATCCATATCCGGACACACCGGGGATCTGAGCTGAGGACGAGGCCATGAATGCGAACGTCACCGGGCACACCGCAAGCCCGTGCCTGTGCGGCGGAGCCGGCTGCTACTTCTGCGGCGGGCCGCAGACCGCTACCCAGCCGCGCATACCGGAGCAGTCGGCGGATGGCAATACCATATCGCGTATACCGGAGCAGCCAGTGGCGGACAACGGCAACGGCCACCACTGCGCTGGTGCTGGTTGTCCCGTGTGCGGCGGCGCCGGCCAGGACCCGGGCCACGGTGGACAGCCGGACCCCCATCCCGGCGACGCCGGTCACGGCCACCACGGGCACGACCCGGGCGGTCATCACGACGGCCATCACGGTCCGGGCGATCACGGTGCGGGTCATCACGGGCCGGGCGACCCCTCGGGCCATGACTGCACGGGCCATGGTTGTCCGGTGTGTGGTGGTGCTGGTCAGGATCCGGGTCAGGGTGGTCAGCCGGATCATCAGGGCGCGGATCCCTCGGGCCATGACTGCACGGGCCATGGT
>JBKOWA010000133.1:0-2304 GCA_046724155.1 Actinomycetota bacterium | reverse complement strand
GAGGAATCGTCGGCAGCGTCAGATGTGTATAAGAGACAGTCTGTGGCATGCCTGCGAAATCTACGCGAGCCGCGACCGCAGATACGGCGGTGCTATGCCTAATCCCGTCCCTGGATCCGTTCCCGGTTCCGCTGCGTCATGAGGTCTATGGCGTTTCCTGTAGATCTTCGGCGGCGCGGATCGGCGCCCAGACGACGGTGCTGGCCCACGGTCGGCGTTGTCGTCGTCGCCAATAGCTCCGCTATTGACTCCTCCTCCGCCTTGCCGGATCGCCGCCTGGATCACCGCCCGCATCCACCAAGATCTACAGGACACACCCTAGGCCCGGGGCTTCTCGCGCATCTCGAAGGTCTCGATCGTGTCCCCGATCTTCACATCGTTGTACCCGATCCCGATGCCGCACTCGTAGCCGTCGCGGACCTCGGTGGCGTCCTCCTTGAACCGCTTCAACGACTCCACGGTGAGGTTGTCGGCCACCACGATGCCGTCCCGGACCAGCCGCGCCTTGCTGTTGCGGGTGATCGTGCCGGACCGGACCAGGCTGCCGGCGATGTTGCCCACCCGCGGCACCCGGAAGACCTCCCGGACCTCCGCGGTGCCGAGGTGGACCATCTCGTACTCGGGCTTGAGCATGCCCTTGAGGGCCGCCTCGATCTCGTCGATCGCCTGGTAGATGACCGAGTAGTAGCGGATGTCGATGCCCTCGCGGTCGGCCAGCTCCCGCGCCTTGCCCTCCGGCCGGACGTTGAAGCCGATCACGATCGCGTCCGATGTGGCGGCCAGGTTGACGTCGTTCTCGGTGATCCCGCCGACGCCGCGGTGCACGATCCGCAGCGCCACCTCGTCGCCGGGCACCTCGATCTTCAGCAGCGCGTCCTCCAGGGCCTCCACCGACCCGGAGCCGTCACCCTTGATGATCAGGTTGAGCTGCTCGACCCGGCCCTCGGCGAGCACCCGGTCCAGGTCCTCCAGGCTGACCCGGCGGCGGCGCTGCGCCAGCTCGGCGTTGCGCTCGCGGGCCTGCCGGCGGCCGGCGATCTGCCGGGCCACCCGGTCCTCCTCGACGACCAGGAAGGTGTCGCCGGCGCCGGGCACCGAGGTGAACCCGAGCACCAGCACCGGCCGGGACGGCCCGGCCTCCTGCACCGGCTTGCCGGCCTCGTCGTACATCGCACGCACCCGGCCGAACGCGTCGCCGGCCACGATCGAGTCGCCGACGTGCAGCGTGCCGCGCTGCACCAGCACCGACGCCACCGCGCCGCGGCCGCGGTCCAGGTGCGCCTCCAGGGTGGTGCCCTGGGCCTGCTGGTCGGGGTTGGCCCGCAGGTCGAGCGCGGCGTCCGCGGTGAGCAGGATCGCCTCCAGCAGGCCCTCGATGTTGATCCGGGCCTTTGCCGAGATGTCGACGAACATCGTGTCGCCGCCGTACTCCTCGGCGACCAGCCCGTACTCGGTGAGCTGCTGGCGGATCTTGGACGGGTTGGCACCCTCCTTGTCGATCTTGTTCACCGCCACCACGACCGGCACCTCGGCGGCCTTGGCGTGGTTCAGCGCCTCGATGGTCTGCGGCATCACGCCGTCGTCGGCCGCCACCACGAGCACCACGATGTCGGTGGTGGAGGCACCGCGGGCCCGCATCGCGGTGAACGCCTCGTGACCCGGGGTGTCGATGAACGTGATCGCCCGCTGCTCGCCGTCGTGCGGCACGCTCACCTGGTAGGCGCCGATGTGCTGGGTGATGCCGCCGGCCTCGCCCTCGGCCACCTTGGTGTGCCGGATGGCGTCCAGCAGCTTGGTCTTGCCGTGGTCGACGTGGCCCATCACGGTCACCACCGGAGGCCGCGGGACCAACGCCTCCTCGCCGCCCTCGTCCTCGCCGAAGGTGAGGTCGAAGGTCTCCAGCAGCTCCCGGTCCTCGTCCTCCGGGCTGACCACCTGGATCTGGTAGCCCAGCTCGGCACCGAGCAGCTCGAGCGTCTCGTCGTTGACCGACTGGGTCGCGGTGACCATCTCGCCGAGGTGGAACATCACCTGCACCAGCGAGGCCGGGTTGGCGTTGATCTTCTCGGCGAAGTCGGTCAGCGAGGCGCCGCGGGGCAGCCGGACCACCGCACCGTTGCCACGCGGGATCTGCACGCCGCCGATCGACGGCGCCTGCATGTTGTCGAACTCCTGGCGCCGCTGCTTCTTGCTCTTGCGGGCGCGCGCCGGGCCACCGCGGGCACCGGGACGGCCGCCACCGCGGAAGCCGCCGCCACCGCCGCCGGGACCGCCGCCACCGCGGAAGCCACCACCGCCACCGGG
>JBKOWA010000106.1:0-3410 GCA_046724155.1 Actinomycetota bacterium | reverse complement strand
GCGCAGGCCCGCGCCGTGGTCGGTGCAGCGCGGCCTGCCGCCGGCCCGACCCAGCCGGACGAGCCGATGCGGCTGGCCGAGCACACCGGGTACGTCGGCCGCCCCGTGCTGTCGGGGTCGCGGGACGGGCGCGCGTGGTCGACCAAGATCCGGGGGCGGGCGGTGACGCTGTCCGGCCGCCCCGTGGGCTCGTTCGCCGCCGGTGGGCCGGGGCGGCTCGACGTCGAGGCGAACGATCCCGAGGCGCAGCTGGGCCGGACCCTCGGCATCGAGCTGCTGCCCAGCGGTTTGCTGCGGTGCTGCGCCCGGGGTGACCAACCTGGGCCGCGGCGGTGAGCCTTGACAGCCGGGGGCGGGGGGCACCAGAGTCGGGGCCCATGACAGACCCGGCAATTGCCAAAGCCTCCGGCGCGTCCAGGATTCTTTTCGCTGAACAAGCTCGTCTGCGCCGTTGGTTTGCGGGGGTGCTGGCGGTGGGGACCAGCACAGTCATCGCGGTCTTAGGTGGGATCGTCGGGACGCCGCCGGCGGCGGCGGCGGCTCAGTCCTCGGTGGGGCTGGGGACGGCCACGCCTTTCGCGGTGTTGGCGGGCACCACTGTCACCAACACCGGCCCCTCGGTCATCTCCGGCGACCTGGGTGTCAGCCCGGGCATGGCGGTCACCGGCTTCCCGCCGGGGCAGGTGAACAACGGCACCCAGCACAAGGGTGACGCCGTCGCGCTGCAGGCCCAGACCGACCTGACCACCGCTTACAACGACGCAGCGGGGCGGACCCCGGCCACCACGGTGTCCGCCGACCTCGGCGGGCAAACGTTGGCCCCGGGGGTGTACAAGTCGGCCTCCGCGCTGGGTCTGACCGGCACAGTCACCCTGGACGGGCAGAGTGATCCCAACGCGGTGTTCATCTTCCAGGCCGGATCCACCCTGATCACCGCGTCGAGCAGCAGCGTCAAGCTGATCGGCGGGGCCCAGGCGTGCAACGTGTTCTGGCAGGTGGGCAGCTCGGCGACCCTGGGCACCGAAACCACCTTCGTCGGAAGCATCCTGGCGTTGACCTCGGTGTCGGCGCAGACCGGGGCAACCGTGGCCGGACGCCTACTGGCCCGGAACGGTCAGGTCAGCTTGGACAAGAACACCATCACCCGACCGACCTGCGAGGCCCCGACCACAACCCCGACCCCCACCACGTCGCCGACCGCCACGGCCTCGCCGACCGCCACGACGGCACCGACCGCCACGACGGCACCGACCGCCACGACGCCACCGGCGGTCATTCCCGTTGGTCATCCGGAAACGGGTACGGGCGGAGCTTCGCAGTCCGGTAATAGCGTTCTGATGGCCCTCGGCGGTGTGGCTCTGGTCGGGGCGGGTGTGGCGATGGGCCAGGCCATCCGTCGGCGCCGGGTGCTGCCCGCGCGGGACGGCCTGGGCGGCGGCGAGCTGGGCCGGGATGAATGACGTGGATCACCTCATCCTGGGATAGCAGACGCTGGTGGTTGGTGGCCGTTGTCCTGGCGTTCGTCGGTGCGGGGTGCCTCGCGCTGGGCCTGCGTGGCCACCAGCAGCCGCTGACTGGCCCGGCGGCGCCCCGGCTCGCGCCGCCATCCGCCACCGGTGATCCCGCACTCGCACCGTCCACCGCCGGTGGCCCCGCACCTACACCGTCCAGGGCAGTGCGTCCGGAGCTGGCCCGGTCGGTGCCGGTCGCGCTGCGTATCCCGGCCATCGGGGTGGCGGTGTCGGTCTCCGAACTCGGGCTCAATCCCGATCGGACCGTGCAGGTGCCCACCAACTTTCAACAGCCGGGGTGGTTTCGGCTGGGGCCGACTCCCGGCCAGATGGGTTCGGCGGTCATCCTGGGACACGTCGACTCCTACCGGGGCCCGGCGGTCTTCTTCCGGCTGCGGTATCTGCGGGCGGGTGACCGGGTCGAGGTGAGTCTGGCCGACGGTGTGGTCGCCCACTTCGTGGTCAACACGGTGGCGATGTACCCGAAGGTGCAGTTCCCGGCCCAGCGGGTGTACGGATCGCATGGCTACAGCGCGCTGCAGCTGGTCACCTGCGGGGGCGAATTCGACCCTCACGCCCGCAGTTACCTGTCCAACGTCGTCGTGTACACCTCTCTTGTCGCAGCCAACCCGGTGGCTGGCCCGACTGACGCGGCGGGGTAGCTGTTCAGCCATGTAGTTGATCTTGAGGGTACCTCGGATGACCCTGGATGTGGGGTGTGGCCGGGGGTCTGGCTGTGGGACTCGGCCCAGCAGCCGGCAACCAGAAGTGCGCGGACGAGTTCCACCGGCAGCATCCCGACCTGTCCGTGAAGATCACCCAGTACGGCTGGAACGACTACTGGTCGAAGATCACCGCCGGCTTCATCGCGGACACCGCGCCGGACGTGTTCACCGACCACCTGTCGAAGTTCGCCCAGTACGCCGACCTCGGCGTGCTCCGGCCGCTCGACCAGCTCGGGCCGATCCGGGACGTGCAGGACAGCGACTACCAGGCGGGCCTGGCCGAGCTGTGGAAAGGGCAAGGACGGGCACCGGTACGGCACGCCCAAGGACTGGGACACCATCGCGATCTTCTACAACGCCGACGCTGTGCGGGCCGCCGGCATCACCAAGCAGCAGCAGCGCGGATCGGTGCCCGCGGTCAGCTGAGCCCGGATCCACCGAGCCGGTGGTTGGTTGATGCCTGGGTCGTGGAAGCGGGTGCCGCCTGAGCTGGGAGGATCGATCTTGCTGAGGGATCGGTCGTCCAGTTCGAAGGGGGCACCCGCAAAGTGCAATCCTTGCATGCCGCGTCCGCTGTCGATGTCGTGTTCGACGACCCGAATCTGATCGCCGATGCGATGCGAGGTGCTGCCCGAGCTGCGGACGCTGCGGCCCAGGCTGGCGGCCATCGTCGACGGCTGCGACCCGCTGGGGCTGCAGCGGGCCTTCGCCACGGCGATGCTCGCCGCCGAGGCGTGTACCTCGGGGGTGTACTTCATCGACGAGCACTTCGTGCCGTACACCGGCCGGCTGCCGTGGGTAAGGGCTGGAACACCAAACGCCGGCACGCCGAGCCCGGCCGCATCGACACCGTGGTGGCCGACGCCGCTGGCCGGGCGGTCTGCTTCACCGCCGGTGAGCCGGCCGGGCTGAGCGTGAGCCTGCCCGCTACGCTGGCCGAGTTACGCGCCGTCACCGGGCCCGACGCGAAGATCATGCTCGGGTTCGACTGGGGCGGGGCCTACCCCAGCGTGTTCACCGCCTGCCGGGCCGCCGGCGTGGACTGGATCACCTACCGGCGCGGCAAGCCCGTGGCCCCCCGCGCCTTACCGGTACACGCCACCCTGGCCCGCGGCGGGAAGACCGTCGAGGTGTGCTACACCGACGAGACCGTCACCATCGCCGACTACGGGAC
>JBKOWA010000447.1:0-5994 GCA_046724155.1 Actinomycetota bacterium | reverse complement strand
TTCGACGTGGCCGCCGCCGTTGACGATGCGCTGCAGGAAGCCCATGAGGACGAGTTGGGGTGCGGCTACGTGGTAGTGCTGGGCGCGGGTGAGGATTTCGCCGTGCTCGCGCCAGAAGTCAGCGAACTCGCGCAACAGCAGGGGAAGATCGAGGCGGCCGTCGGGCAGCACGAAGGTGCGGGGGTCGGCGAGCACGTTTACTTCGACGCCGGTGGTCAGGACGCGGGCGATGACCTCGCGGTAGATCGGGTTGGCGATCTGGGGTGGGTTGCGGGGGGTGATCAGGCCGAGGTCCCGGGCGTAGGCGAGGTCGTCGTCGTAGGGGTCGAGGGTGAGCAGGGTCCCGGCCAGGGCAGGTCCGAGGATACGGCGGACGCGTGGTTCGGCGAGTTTCGCGGCCAGCGAGTCGAGGTGGGTGGCGCGGGCCAGGATGAGTCGTTCCTTGGCCTGTTCCACGTGTTCGGTGGTGATCGGTTCCGGGGTGGAGACTCCGATCTCCTCGACGACCTCCCGGGCTAATGCGTTGACCAGCCAGGGCTGTCCGGCGGTCAGCTCGACCGCCCGTTGCACCGCGTCCGGGGTGAACTCCTGGCCGGTCTCGACGGTGTGCTGGGCGTAGAGCTCGCCCACTTCGTCGGGGGTGAAGTCGCCAAGCCGCAGCGACTTCAGCTTGATGTTGAACGGGCTGGCGGTGCCGAGCCGGTCGGGGTCACCGCCGTTGGCCGACTTGTAGTCTCGCACGTCCCGCAGCCCGCACAGTGCCACCGAGGCGGGGAACCCGTCCGGTCGTTCGTTATATCCGTCCCGCAGCTGGCTGAGCACGCTGATCAGGCTCTGCCCGTATAGCGCGTCGATCTCGTCGAAGAACAGCACCAGCGGGCGGGGGCAGGTTTGCGCCCAGGCGGCCAGCGCGTCCCCGAGCAGGTTCTCGTCGGGGACCTCCGGCCACGGTGGTGGTTGCAGCTCGGGCGGCATCGCGGTCTGGGCGCGGCATTGGATCCGGTGCAGGATGCCGCGCTGCGCGGCGCCGTAGTTGTCGCCCGCGGCTCGTCCGAGCTCGCAGGAGAAGTGCAGTGCGGCGTACCTGCCGGTGCTGGTCAGTTCGTTGGCCAGTGCCGCCAGTGTGGTCGTCTTGCCCGTCTGCCGGGGTGCGTGGACCACGAAGTAGCCCATCTGGGCGATCAGCCCGGGCGCCTGCGGCAACCGCCGCAATGCTGGGATCATGTAGTGGTACTCAGGGCGGCACGGCCCCGCCGTGTTGAACCGCCGCCCCATGGACCAGCACCCCTCCCGCGACCCCGATGTCGGCCACCGCAGCCGCTGTAGGTGACGCGGTCCCAACGTACTCGATCAACTCAAGCCGGCACGTCTGCCACGCCGCCACACGGGGCCGTTGCGGCCGGAGCCGGCCGTGACGAGCCCTCCCGGCTGGTCGCGTCCGGGGCGCAGTCGGCGTGCCGTGCGTAGGCTGAGGGAGTGATCTGTCCCAAGTGCCAGAACCGCATGCATACCGTTGATCGGCGTGGCGTTGCCATCGAGCAGTGCGAGAGCTGCCGTGGCATCTTCCTTGACAGGGGGGAACTCGAGCAGCTCGCCTCGGCCGAACAGGGTTACTACGCCGCTGCGCCGCCGCCGTACCGCGAGGACCCGCGGGCGTACCCCGGCCCCAGGCAGGCTCCTGGCTACGATCCCCGGTACCAGGATGGCGGCCACTACCGGGACTCACCGCCACCGTACCGGGGGGACTCGCCGCCACCGTACCGGGACTCACCACAGCCCTACGGGCACCGCGGCCACAAGCGCCGGCGCGGCTTCCTGGAGGAGTTGTTCGACTGATCCCGCCGACAAACTCCGACACCCACCACGGTGGACCTGCAGGTGTGCGCCGGCTGCGGTGCGCTGTTCGGCATCCCGGTCGTGGCGGAACGTCCCGGCGGCCCGGTGCTGGTGTGTGCCGAGTGCGGTCACCAGCAGCCGTTCCGGAGACTGCCGCTGTTCGCGCTGACCGGACCGAGCGGCGGCGGCAAGTCGACGGTCGGGCGGCGCTTGGTCGGCGAGTTGGGCGAGCAGGCGGTAGTGCTGGAGCAGGACCTGCTGTGGGCAGGCGGGCTACGTGATCCCGCCGACGACTACCGGCTGTTCCGGTCGACCTGGCTCCGGCTTGCGGGGATGATCCACCAGAGCAGCCGGCCCGTCGTGCTGTGCGGCACCGTCGTCCCGATCCAGTTCGAACGGTGTCCGCAGCGGGCGTTCGTCGGAGAAATCCACTACTTGGCGCTGGTATGCGACCGGGAGGTGCTCCGCGAACGGCTCCGCGCCCGCCCGCCCTGGCGGGAATGGGACGAGGATCGCATCGCCGAGATGCTCGACTTCAACGACTGGATACGCCGCACCGCGCCGTCGCTGGATCCTCCAGTACGCCTGCTCGACACCACGACACTGCCGACCGACGAAACCGTGCATACCGTGGCCGCCTGGGTACTCGACGGCCTGCGGCAATGGTCTGAGTCGCGCTGAGAGCCAGGGACGAAGATCGTGGCTGTCAGCGGCTGCTCGGTGAGGGGCCGACTGGTCAGCCATGGGGTAAGTTCATGGGGTCGCAAAGGCGCAGCGCGGTCCGGCGGCCTTTGCCAACCGGAGGTCCAGCGTGGCCAGCTTTGCGCTCAGAGACTCGGCGAGTGCGACATACCAGCCGTCGTACGCAGTCACATTGTCCCGCAGCTCCCACACCCTCGTGGCGAACGGCTCGTAGGCGAACAACTCGACCCGCAGGCTCAGCAGGTCCGCGTGGGCCAGAGCTGCGGTGTCGGCTGAGATCTCGCCGGCTATCGTGGCTCGCCGCAGTACGTTGGCGACCGCCACCGGCAAGAGGTGCGGTGCGGCCAGGTCATCGGTGGCGAGCAGGTGGTCTGCCCAGGTTCCGACCGGGCCGCTGTCGACAAGTGCCGCTACGACCAGGCCGGAGTCGACGACGAGGGTCACCGACGGTCGGCGTCGCGGTAACCGAGGATCGACTCGGCCGACAGCCGGCTGCCGGTGCGTTGCTTGCGATCACGGACTCGTGCCAGCAGCACTTCTGCATCCGGCCGCCGGGCGAGCTCGATCAACTGAGAACGCAGGTACTCCTGCAGCGAACGACCGTTGGATGCAGCCCGGGAGGCAAGCTCGTCGCGGGTCTCGTCGGGCACGTCCCGGATAGTGATCGCAGTGGCCATAGCAGCATTATGCAGCTACTCGCAGCGGACAGCAAGCGGCCCTGCCGCCGGCAAGAATGCACGTCCCGCCCTGCGACCAGCCGGGCTACCTGCCGCCGGGCGGCGCCGTCAGTTGGTCTCGGAGGGGAACGGGCTACCGGGCCGGCCCTGGCGTTCGCAGGCTCGGGGACGGCGTGCTCGACGTCCTGGATCGGGCGGGCTGACCGCGGCGAGGTTGAGGGGCGGGTGGGTCAGCCGGGGGCGAGCAGGCGTTCGGTGGCGGCGCGGGCGTTGACCTGGCCGGCGCCGTAGATGGCCACGTACGCCCGCACGCCGGCGGGGCGCCAGGCGGCGGGCCAGCCCATCTCCACCAGGACCACGCCGGGGTGCAGCCCGGCCCGCTCCTCGAAGCGGTCGCGTGCGGCGATACGGCGTTCGATGGCAGCGCGGTCGTGGCAAGCACAACATGGGATCGCACCTGGGCACTGCCACACAACGGACATCAGGCACGGAAGCTCGCGTAGTCATGAACACCTCCTTCGAACGGCCCACGCGGCAACCCCACGCCTGGCCGTAAGGTGTGAAGTAGTAGTGTGAAGCGACGGAGGCGGCTCCTATGACCACGTTCAGGCACACACCCGTCGATGAGGTGCACCTGCACCATGCACCCCTGGCCAAGGTGCTCATGCAGGTGCAGTACAGCCGCGTCACGCACCTCGTCACCGACGCCGCAGAGTCGATCATCGCCGACACGCTTGGCCGGTACCCCGTGCGCCGCCGCCAGGTCGTCGCGGGCACGTTCCCGTCCGTGGTCATCAACGGGCAGCCGATCCAGCTGCCGGCCGGCGCCTCGGCTGGGACGGTGCTGCTCTTCTCCGAGCCGTCGGCCTCGTGGCAGGTGACCGTCACCGAGACCTCGGTGTCCCTCGAGACTACCGATTACAGCACCAGAGACGACTTCTGCGACCGGGCCTCGGAGGTTTTCCAGGCGATCGCCACGGTGGCGCTTCCACCTGTCGTCGACCGCGTCGGGCTGCGCTACATCAACCGACTGACCGGCGAGCGGCTGTCGCGGGTGTCCGAGTTCGTGATCCCGCAGCTACACGGGCTGCACGGTCGCGTCGAACAACCACTCGTGGTCCAGCACAGCGTCACCGACTCGTTGATCGAGATCAGCGAAACCGAACGGCTACAGGTCCGCAGCGGGCTCCTTCCGGCCGGCGCCGGCTTCGACCCGGCGTTGCCCGTTCTTCCTCAACCAGGCTGGGTCCTCGATATGGATGTCTACACGATCCAGGGCGGATTCGTCTTCGACACGGATGACCTGACAATCCGTCTGCGTCGCTACGCCGAGACCGTGTACGCATTCTTCCGGTTCGCCACGACCGACGCCTTTCAAGACGAGCACCGGGGCGAACGGTCACCGATCATGCAGGACAATCGGTGACAGCCGTCAGAGGCGGGGCCATGGTCGAGCATGAGGAACTGTTCGGCCCGCCCGGCACGAGTGTCCCGATCTCGTCGAGGCCACCGGTGAAGCAGTTCATCGTCATCGCGTTGATGGCCGGCACGGCAATGGGCACCATGGCGGTGATGACGCCAGCCGATGCGGCAGCGATGCAGGCGGCCGCCATCGAGTCTCGGACGCTGCCCGCGATGCTGTCGGCACCGCCCACGACCGAGCCATCGGCCGGCGTACCGGTTCTGCTACAACGCATGCGGCGAGTATCCGGTTTGAACTGGGGCGAGGTTGCCACGGCTGTCGGTGTGTCCAGGCGCACGATCCACAACTGGCTGTCCGGCGCACGCGTCGCCGGCGTTCATCTGGCGCGGCTGACCGAACTCGAACATCTCATCAACGCGGTGGCCACAGGCTCTGCCGATGACACGAGAGCCCGCCTGGTACAGGCCGGACCGCACGGTCGTTCTCTCCTCGATGAGATGGCCCTCAACTCCCGCCCGGCAGGACGCAGGCCCATCTCCATGCTGTCGGTTGGCGACCTGCTCGGTCCCGTGCAAGAGCCCACCACCCTGAGTCATGAGCAGCCGTCACGGCCCAGCTCCCTCCGCGGTGGACCACTCTCAAGGAGGCGACAGGGCGAGTCATGACGCAGCCGATGCTCCTCGAAGCAGCGCGGCAGCGCGCTGCCGCCGTGTCCAGCCTCATCCAGGGTGAGGTGCCTCTCGACACGAACAGCATGAACAGCGAAATCCCTGCTCTCCTTTGCGGCGGTCGCTGTCAGTGGGCGCCGGGGGTGAGGAGGCGTTCGGTGGCGGCGCGGGCGTTGACCTGGCCGGCGCCGTAGGTGGCCACGTACGCCTGCACGCCGACCGGGCGCCAGGCGGCGGGCCAGCCCATCTCGACCAGGACCACGCCGGGGTGGAGCCCGGCCAGCTCCTCGACGAAGGCCCGGGCCCACGGGTGCCGGTGTGTGTCGCGTGCCACCACCACGACCGGCCGGCCGCTGGCCGTGGCGGCCACCGCGGCCGCGGTGGGACCGTCGCTGCCGGGGGCGATCCGCAGCACCACGGCGGTGGGGCTGGCCTGCACCAGGTAGGGCGTGACACCCCACGGCACGTCGCCCACCGCGATGGTGGCGGCCGTGTCGAGCTGCACCACCAGCGGGGCGTCCAGCGCGGGCAGCTCCCCTTCCACCCGTACCGCGCGGCGCGCCGCCGCCAGCCCGAGCCCCGGGTCGGGCGAGGTCCCCGCCGGCCGGCCGGCGGACCAGCGCGCCAGGGTCGCGACCCGCGCGGCAGCCTCCTCCACCCGTTCGGCGGGCAGCCGGCCGGCGCGGAC
>JBKOWA010000400.1:0-10213 GCA_046724155.1 Actinomycetota bacterium | reverse complement strand
GGTCGGCGGGTACCTCGGAGCGCACCTCGCGCGGCGGCTGCCCGACCGGGTGCGGCGCTGGTGTGTGGTCTGCTTCGGGGTCACTGTCGCCGTACTGCTTTATCTACACGGACATTGACCCCAGGCGTTGACTCCCCAGACGTTGACCCCGGCCAGCCACCCCGCCAAGCCCAGCCGGCCCTACCCCAGATGGCTGGTGTCGTTCACCAGCCGCACGGTGGCCGTCCCGTCGGAGTGCCAGTCCACGATGGACAGGCTCGCCAGGTCGAGGTGCAGCCGGAACAGCATGTGCGGGCCCGCGTCCAGGCCCATCTGCAGCAGCAGCTTGATCGGCGTCACGTGGCTGACCAGCACCACGGTCTGCCCGGGGTGGGCCGCGACCGTCCGGTCCCGGGTGCGGCGCACCCGGTCGCAGGCCACGGCGAAGCTCTCGCCGCCGGGCGGGGCCACCTCGGTCGACGCCAACCAGCTGTCCATGTGGGACGGCCAGCGCTCGCGGACCTCCCGGAACGTCAGGCCGTCCCACTCGCCGTAGTCGGCCTCGGTCAGGTCCCCGTCCACCACCGGCCGCAACCCGGTGATTTCGGCTACCGCCGCGGCGGTCTCCCTGGCCCGGCCCAGCGGCGAGGTGATCACGGCCGCAACGCCGTCCAGGCCGGCGATCCGCTTGGCCGCCGCCTCGGCCTGCGCCCGGCCGCGGTCGGTCAGCGGCACCTCGCGCCGGCCGGAGAACCGCCGGTCCACCGAGTACGCCGTCTCGCCGTGCCGCAACAGCAGCATGCGGGTCGGTTCCGGCCGCTCGCCGGACCAGCCCGAGCTGGTGGGTGTGCGCAGTGAGCTGTCCCCGTGCGAGGTCTGCTGCCACGGCTCGCCGCGGGCGGCGGCATCCATCGCTTCGTTCGCCAGCCGGTCGGCGTGCGCGTTCCGGGACCGGGGCACCCAGCCGAGCCGCACCCGGGGAAGCGCCCGGACCAGCGCGGCGGCCTCGGCGGCCAGCGGCTGCAGGTGCGGCTGCTTGACCTTCCAGCGGCCCGACAGCTGCTCGACAACCAGCTTGGAGTCCAGGCGTACCTCGACCTCGGCCGGAGCCAGCTCGGCGGCGGCCCGCAGCCCGGCGATCAGCCCCTGGTACTCGGCCACGTTGTTGGTCGTCGTGCCCAGTGCGGCCGCCAGCTCGGCCAGCACCTCGCCGGAGTCCGCGTCCCGCACCACCGCCCCGTAGCCGGCCGGCCCCGGGTTGCCGCGCGAGCCGCCATCGGCCTCGACGATCAACCGGCGACCGCCCTTGATCACAGCCCCGACTCCGCCGTCCGGATCAGGATCCGCCGGCACTGCTCGCAGCGCACGATCTGGTCGGCCGGCGCGGCCCGGACCCGGGCCATCTCGCTGGGCGGCAGCTCCAGGTGGCAGCCCTCGCACCGCTTGCCGCGCAGCAACGCCGCGCCCACCCCGCCGGATTGCTCGCGTAGCTTCTCGTACAGCGTCAGCAGGTCGGTCGGGAGGTCCGGGACGATCACCTCCCGGGCCCGGGCGTTCAGCGCCACCTCACCGTCGATCTCACCCCAGACCTTGTCCCGCCGGGCCGCCGCGGCGTCCCGGTCGGCCCCGATCGACTCGGCCTCCCCGCGGAGCCGGTCCAGCCTGCCCTGCACCTCCTCGTGCCGCTCCATCAGCTCGAGGATCTGGTCCTCCAGGTCGGACTGCCGGCGGGCCAGCGACCCGACCTCGTGCTGCAGGCTTTCCAACTCCTTGGGAGAGCCGACCCGACCGGCATTCAAGCGTTCCTGGTCGCGGGCCGCCCGCTGCCGGACCTGCTCGACGTCCAGCTCCAGCCGGCGTTCTTCCCGAGCTAGGTCGTTGACCTCGGTCTCGAACCGGACCAGGTCGCCGGTCAGCGCGGCCAGCCGTTCCTCGAGTCGGGCGATCTCGGCCAGCTCCGGCAGCGAGCGGCGGCGGTGGGCGAGCCGGGCGAGCATCGTGTCGACCGCCTGGAGGTCGAGCAGACGGCGCTGGGCGGCGGGGTCAACGTTCACCGCCTCACCGTATCGTCACCCGGACGCCCGGTCAGTGCCGACGAACCGCCTGAGCAGGCGAGGAGTTGCGCGGAGGCACCTCCACCGGACCCTGCTCGGGGCTGGTCCGGTGACCGAGCGCGCGCAGGCTGAGCTGGATCGCCCGCTGGTCGCCGTGACCGCTGAGCGTCACCCGGCCGCCGTGCGCCTCGACCAGCCGCCGGACCACGTACAGCGCCAGCGACGCCGGACGTCCGGTCTGGGAGTCCTCGTTGGCGAACGGGTCGAGCAACGGCTGGAGGTCCTGCCGCACGTCGCTCGCGGTGTACGAGAGCCCGATCAGCACCTGGTCGGCGCAGCGGCGCGCGTCGACGAACACGGTGCGGTCGCGCCGGGCGCACTCGCGGACGTGCTCGCCCAGCGCGGTGACCACCCGGCTCAGCGACTCGGAGTCGATGAATGCGCCCAGGTGGGGGTCCACATCCACCTGCATGGAGAACTTCGGCGGCGAAGGGTTGAACCTGAGCACCGCGGTGCTCACGTCGGCGACCGCCCCGGCGTCCCCCACGGAGGCGGAGGCCACCACCAGCATGTCCTCCAGCAGCCGGCTGAGCCGGTCGCTGGACTCCAGGATGCCGACCAGCAGGTCCTCCTTCGCGTCCCGGTCGAGCTGCTCGTACCGGTGCACGAGGGTGGCCGCATTTCCCCGGATCGCGGTCAGCGGCGTGCGGAACTCGTGCGAGACCGACGCAATGAGGTCCTCCCGGATCTGGCTCGCCTCGCGCAGCCGGGACAGTGTGGACAAGTCCGAGGCGAACACCGCCTGCCGGTGCCGCTCCTGTTCGGCATTCATCCAGTCGATGAGCCGTGAGTACGAGACCACACCGACCACGGCGGCCCCCGCAAAGGCCAACCCAACCGCGGTGGCCGCAGGCCATCCTGACATGGTCGCGGCCACCGCGCAGACCCCCACGGAGACGGCCGCGAGATAGGTCGCCATCACCCACACGCTCGTACGCTTGCGTGCCCCCACGCGCACATACGGCAGGTCCGACCCGGGCGAGTCCGTCACGTGCCCAAGGGTCCTGGCGTCGCCAGCCTGGCGGAATGGCCCGATGGAACCATCTACGTACCACTTTTACGCCAGACGGGCTAGACAATAAGTGGCCAGAGGAGGTCCACAGACTGGACAGAACTTCGGTCATCCGGCTACTTCGGCCACTTTTTGCGAATAATTGCCATATTTCTGGCACTACTAGGCGCCCGGACAGGGTAACCCGACGTGGCAAGTGGAGCAGTTCACCGGGCCCAGGTCGATCCACACGCCGGCAGCACCGCAGCCGTGACTCCAACCCCTCGCCCAGGTCCGGGAAGCCGCGGCGCCGGGGTGCCACGATGGGTCATTTGTCCGGTACGGACTCGGGGTGAGCCGACCGCCGACAGCCGGCCGGCGCCCTGCCTGCCAGCCGCGGTCCGGCGGAGTACGGCGAACTGGTCACTGGTTCCGGACAAGTGGACACCGACCGCCCCGGTAGCCCTCGACCGGCGCCCAGCGACCGGCGCCGCACGCGAGCCGATCGGGCCCTGGATCAGGCTCGCGTATCACCGTCCCGATGTCGTGGTTATATGCGGGGATTATCCGCATCTCGTATAGAGCCGGAGGGATGTCGGTGGGCGGGGCTAGGGTTCGGATCGGGCGACCTACTGCGGAGGGGAGGTGGAGTGAACGCCGTTAGCTACGAGCGGGACAACGTCGAGCCGGAGGAGTGGGACCGGCCGGAGATGCGGGCGGCGCTGGCGGCGCGCGACATCACACGGATCTACCGGCTGCTCCAGAAGCTCGGGTTCAGCCAGCAGAAGATCGCGGCATTGACCGGTCAGTCCCAGCCGGAGGTGTCCGCGATCATCCATGGGCGAAAGGTCATGGCGTACTACGTCTTGGCGCGAATCGCCGATGGGCTGGGTGTTCCGCGCGGCTACATGGGGCTGGCATACGCGGGCGAGGAGCGAGCGCCCGGGTCAGGATGCCAGGAGGGTTCGGATCGACCGGACGGGTCGGCGGAGGGGTCCCGTCCGGTGCCCGGGTTCGGGCGTGGGTTGGCGTCCGGGCGAGGCGCGGGATCCGGGCAGGGTCCGCGGTCCACACCTGGGCCGGGCTCCACACCCGGGTCGGGGCCCGCGCAAGGTTCGGACCCCGCGCCCGGGCCCGGGGCTGTGCCCGGCTCCGAGCTGGCCGGCGGCTCGGCACACGCGCCGGAGTCGACGGCTGTGGACGGCCATCCCGAGAGCTGGGGGCAGGCGGACGATTCCGGGCGACCGGTGCGCCGCCGGACGTTCCTCGGCCAGGCCGCCGCGATCACTCTGGGAGCGACGGTGCTCGGTCCGGAGCTCGGCGACCGGCCAGCCGCCGCGGCCGCGCCAACGCCGGTCCCGACCCGGATCGGTCGCAGTGACGTGGATCAGGTCCGGCAGACCACGGCCGCGCTGCGGGCGCTGGACTACCAGCACGGCGGGGGGTCCTGCCGGGAGGCCGCGATCGCGCAGCTGTCGTGGGCGTCACAGTTGGTGCACAGCGACTGCGCGGGCGAGGTCGGCCGGCAGCTCCGGGTCGCCATGGCGGACCTGCACAACCTGGTGGGCTGGACGTCGCTGGACATCGGGCAGCACGATGCCGCGCGGCACTACTTCCTGACCGCCCTGCGGCTGGCCAGGCAGGCGGAAGAGCCCGACCTGGTAGCCAACATCCTGTACCGCACCGGCCGGATCAGCCTGCCCGGCGACCCTGCCGAGGCGCTGCGGCTGTTCCGCCTCGGGCAGCTCGCCGCGCAGGAGGCCGACTCGCCGGTCACCAACACGATCCTGGCCGGCAACCAGGCCTGGGCGCTCGGCATGCTGGGCGATGCCGACGGTGCCCGCCGGGCACTCGGCGCGGCGGAGGAGGAGCTCGCAAGGGCCGACCTGGGCACCGCGCCCGGGTGGTCCGCCTTCTTCGACGAGTCGGACATGAACGCCCTGCACGGGATGACCTACCTCGCGCTTGGCGAGCACGACCCGCGCTGTACCGAGCAGGCGGTGGGGCGGCTGTGGGACGCCAGCCAGATGCGGGTGCCCGAAATGGCGCGCAGCCACGCGTTCGACCTGGCCGCGCTGGCGGTGGCCCACCTCCGGCAGGGCGATGTCGACCACGGCACCGCGGTCGCCCACCAGGCGCTGGACGCCGTCTCCCGGCTGAAGTCGGCCCGGGCGATCGACCGCCTCCGGCCGTTGGCGGCCGAGGCGGCGCTGCGGCGGGAGAAGCCGGACGCGCGGGACCTGTCCGAGCGGCTAGCGTCGACGATCGAGGCGATGTCGCCCGCCCCGACCACCCCGGCACCGAAGGGGGTGTGACAGCCAGCACGTGCGCCCGGCACCCTAACGGGGTGTGATGATCAACACGTCCGGGGCGGCCGGCCGCTGCAGCTGAGCGGCCGGCAAGCCCGCCTGCTGCCGCGTGACCAGCACCGAAAATCGCAGCGACAACCGCTGAACCGAACCCTGTAGGGATCCGTTCTGTGCACAGGGGAAGTGGTGTCCAGATGCGGTGACACGAGAAGATGAACCGCTCCGGGCGGATAGACGGGAGGACCCGGTGACCTACTGCGGACAAGACTCCTCAACGCTCGCCGCGCTCGCGCTGGGAGCGCTTGAGGATGGGGAGCTGCGGGAGGTAGAGGAGCATGTCTCCGGCTGCGACTGGTGCCGCGCGGAGCTGGACGAGCTGGACGAGGTGCGCGCCGCCCTGGACGAGCTGCCGCCGGAAGCGCTGCTGGAGGGGCCTCCCGAGGGAGGCGAGCTGCTCCTGCAGCGCACGCTGCGAGCCGCCCGGGCAGAGCGCACCAGCAGACGGCTGCCGCGCCGGTTGCTCGGGGTGGCAGCCGCCGCGGCGGTGGCCGTGCTCGCCGTCGGTGGTGGGGTGCTGCTGGGCCGGGGCACCACGCCGCAGCCGCGGGACGTGCCGACGGCCGCCGGACAGACCACCGCTACTCTGCCACCAGGCACCAGGTTCGCGTCGGCCACCGACCCGGCCAGCCACGCGGGGATTACCGTGCGGGTGGAGCCGGCCGCCGGGTGGGTCCGGGTCAACGCCGCGGTGACAGGCATCCCGGCCGGGCAGCGCTGCCGGCTGGTGGTGATCGGCAAGGACGGCGCCCGGGAGTTGGCCGGGAGTTGGCAGGTGTCCGCGATCGGAGCCAGGGAGGGAACCACGCTCGACGGCAGCGCCCTGATCGCCCCCACCGACGTGACGGCGGTCCGGGTGGAGAACTTCGACGGCCATCAGTTTGTCACGGTGAACGTCTAGGACCTTAATTGACTAGCTCTGCGATCCGCGGGCGGCAGCAGCAACGGCCCACCGCGGACGAGGCGATGATCCGCACCCTGTTCGAGCAGCACGGCAGGGCGCTGCTGGCCTACGCTACCCGGCTGACCGGCGACCCGGCGGCAGCTGAGGACGTCGTCCAGGAGACCCTGCTGCGCGCGTGGCGGCATCCCGACTCACTGCTGAACGGCAAGGGCTCGATCCGCGGGTGGCTGTTCACAGTGGCCCGCAACATCATCACCGACCTGGCCAGGGCCCGCGCCGCGCGCCCGACCGAGGTGGCCGAGACCCCGTACAACCAGCCGGTCGAGCAGGACCACGCCAACGCGGTGGTGGACAGCATGGTGGTGGTAGACGCCATGCAGCGGCTGTCCGACGAGCACCGCGAGGTGCTGGTCGAGACCTACTTCCACGGCCGGAGCGTCACCGAGGCCGCCAAGGCGCTCGGCATCCCGCCCGGCACCGTGAAATCTCGGTCGTACTATGCGCTGCGCGCTTTACGGGACGCGATCAGCGCGCGGCCGGCCACCCTGCGGGGTGTCAGCCGGTGAACCGGTCCCGTCCCGCCCGGGCACGTGCGGTGACGGCAGCACCCGGCGGACTCACCCGGGTCAGGCCATAGGGTGACCCTCTGCTCAGGCGAACCGCGGCGGTGCCAGACTTAGCTAGGTGAGCACAGGGTGGCGCCGCCTCGGTCGCCCGTTACTGCTGCTCAGCCTCGGGGCGGTGATCGCGCTCATCGTGGTCACCATCGCCCGGATGGGGTCGGCCTCGGAGGACGCGGGTCCGTCTGACGAGGACTTCGTGGACATCGCCGCGGTGCCGGTGGGTCCACCGCCGCCGGCGCTCGGGCCGGACGCCTCCACCGGGACGGTCACCGTGGCCTGCGGCCGGGACGAGGAAGGCCACCACAACGGCGACAACGTGGTCACCATGCCGGGCGAGCGCGGCGGGGCCCATCACAGCCACGACTACGTCGGCAACCTGTCCACCAACGCGATGTCCACCGACGCGACCCTGGTGGCGGCCGCCACCACGTGCACCAACGGCGACCGCTCGACCTATTACTGGCCGGTGTTGCGGCTGCCCGGCGGCGACCCGGCCGAGCACGGCGCCGCGCTGCCACCCGCCGCCGTGCTCGTCCAGTACCGCGGGAGCCCGGCCAGCCATGTCGTGCCGATGCCCCGGTTCCTGCGGATGATGACCGGCGATGCGATGGCGCACACCGCCAACCCGCCACACATCACCCGGGTCACCTGGACCTGCGCCGGCTTCACCGACCGGCACACCGACCTCTACCCGCGCTGCCCGGCCGGCCACCGGCTGCTGCGCATCTTCGACTTCCCCAGCTGCTGGGACGGCCGGCACCTAGACAGCCCGACGCACCGCACCCACGTTCAGTTCCCGGCGGCGAACGGGCCATGCCCGGACGGCACCTTCCCGATCCCGCAGCTGCACATCGAGGTCTCCTACGACCTGGCGCCGGGCGCGACCTTCGCGGTGGACGGGTTCCCCGACCAGCGGCGCGACCCCCGCACCGACCACGCCGGGTTCATCAACGTGATGACCGACCAGCAGATGGCCGCCGTCGTCGGCTGCCTGAACGCCGGCCGCACCTGCTAGTCCCGTGGCGTCAGGCCCCGGGCCGAGCGTGCCTCGCGGCCGGTCCAGGTCGGCCGACAGCGGGCGGTGGGAGCGCTGGTAGCCACCGTCCTGGTCGGACGGGAACACCGCGGTGACCGTGTTCCCGCGGCGCACCGCCGGGATGCCGCGCCGTTGCCACCGGGTGACGCTGGTGGCCCGCCCGTGCCACGGGCACACCAGCCGGCCGCTGTCCCGATCGAGCTCCCCCAGGTGCAGCGGCCCACCGCGGTGCGGGCAGGCCGCCGGCAGCATGAAGGAGCCGCGGTCGGTGCGGGCGTAGACGAAGCCTCCCGCGGCCGCCTCGACGCAGTTCTGGCGGCCGCGGGCGCTGAAGCTTACGACAAGCACTTCTGGTAGTCGCCAATCGAGTGGATCTCGTAGACGCACTCCTCGGAGTCGATGATGGCGCCGTGCAGCCGGTTGCCGCGGATCACGGTCCCCTCGCCGGCCTCCAGGATCTGGTACGCACCGAAGCCGTTCACGAACTTCATCGTGCCGGAGACGATGTGGCACAGCTCGTCGCCGTCGTGGCAGTGCGTGTTGGACAGCTCGCCGCGCGGCTCCACCAGGCGGACCACCGGCGCGTTCACCTTCCCGGCCGAGATGGCCGCCCACACCGGGTTGTGCAGCTCCTTGTAGCGCGCTCCGGAGTCCATCCAGTCGATCTGGTTCGCGAAGTCCTGGTCCGCGATCTCGGCCAGCACCTGGAACTCCTCGAAGCCCCGCACGATCTCCGGGATCACCGCCTCGCCGCAGGCGTCCACGATCGGCAGGATGAGCTTCTCCAGGGCCATCCGCCCGTGGTGCTGGTCAATGTGGACGTGTTCGGTGAAGTAGGTCACATCAACCTCGTCGCCGAACACCTCGGTAAGCAGGTTGACCGCCCGCCGGCAGAAGTCCACCAGGGTGGTCTCGGTGTAGTAGAGCGCACCCAGGTAGCGGAAGAACAGCTCGTGGTTCTTGCCGAGGTAGTGGAAGTAGTTGTTCAGCAGCAGGCTGCTGGACTGGTAGTACTGCCAGTAGTGGTGCAGGTCGGCGCGCAGCCCGACCGACTCCAGGGTGTTTTCGAAAAGGGTGCTGTGCTTCGTCTTGTGCACCCCGTAGCCGTACTCGTCGATGATGATCTTGAACCATTCGGACTGTGCGGCGCCGTAGTGGCCGAGCACGTTCCGCAGCATCGGCGAGGCCTCGGACAGGAAGTCCGGGCCGAACTGGAGCAGCCAGGTCCGGGCCGCCCGCTTCGGGTCGGTGGACTTCAGGATCGCCTCCTCGGCCGGCGACGGCTGGGACGGGCCCCGGTCCTGCAGCGAACGCAGCAGCGCTTCCAGGCTGTCCCGCGTCCACTCTCCGGAGACCTCGACCTCGTCGTCCAGGAAACCGAACGAGAAGCGCTCCAGCGCCGGCCGGATCATCTCGCCGAGTGCCCGGTTGCTCGGGCTGTAGAAGCTCTTGAAGTCGGCCAGCTTGGCGGCGAAGCCGGACTTCGGCAGGAACATCAGGTCGGCCTCGTAGATCGAGGTCAGCAGCCGCTGGGCGGCCAGGCTCTCGTAGTTGAGCACCTCGTCCCGGCGCAGGGTGCGGCTGAAGTCCAGGTGCCGCAGCACCTGGGGCCGCAGCTGCCGCCGGTAGGGGTTGTCGTCGTTGGTCCACTCCTCGTTGTCGAGGTACAGCGGGTTCGTGGCGTACCGGATGACGGCGGTTCGCAGCTCCTCGGGGCTGAGCTCGAAGGGGGTGTACGGGGGCAGGGACGTGCTCATTGCGGATCTACCTCTCGACAGGTGGGGTCGTGAGTACGTGCGCGGACAGCTGCCCGTCCCGCCAGGCGACCTCGACCCGGGTGGGCCACCGCTCGCTGGTCGTGACGGGGCGGGAGAACGGGATGTAGGCCTGCATCCAGTGCGAGCCGACGTTGTCCGGGGAGTTCCGGAGGACGACGCCGACGCCGAGGTCCAGCTCGAACCAGGCCACCAGCCCGTGGGCCCGGCCGGCGGCGGCCGGCAGCTTCACCTGCCGCCGGCCGTCCGCCAGGTCGTCGTGCTGGAAGTCGAAGCGGGCCAGCTCGGTGGGCGGCGAGAGCAGCCGGTGCGGCCAGGTGTGCAGCCGGATCGGGAAGTGGCTCGGGGTCGCGACCTGGTTGAACAGCCGCAGGTCGAACCCGCTGACCATGTCCACACCGTTCAGCCGGGCTGCCGCCGAGCTC
>JBKOWA010000074.1:0-7466 GCA_046724155.1 Actinomycetota bacterium | reverse complement strand
CCCGTAGGGAACCGACGTGCCCCGAAATCTTGCAACTGTCTCTGGTATTCGGCAATGTGACCTGCCAGGAGGGCCAGCTTGCGGGCCGACATGTCACGAACCCGATCACGTCCGGCCTCATCCACCAGGCGGACATTGTGGAGTCGAAACGCCAGTGCATCCACGCTGACTTTGTACTTGAGGAGCATGGCGCCGACGGCTCCCGCTGTCGGCCCTCCCGGCCCCAAAGCTGCGCGAAGGCTCGTCTCGGGCATTATCAAGGCCGCTGCGAAGCTGTTAGCTCTCCGCTCTTTGTTGCTGCGACTGCCGTACAGGTCCTCATCTATCGTTATCCCGTCGGTGTCCCCGCCGGCGAGGTGTCCGATCTCGTGGGCAAGCGTATACCGTTGCCGGGTGGCCGGGATGGAGCTGCTGATGAGAGCCAGCCGGTAGTCACCCCTGGCGACACTCACGCCATCCAGGCCCTGCGGTAGCGGCTCGACCGCTACGTCGATGCCTAGTCGGCGCTCGCAGAACTCGGCCAGCTCGGGGATGTCGGCGTCGCCGACCCCGGCGATCTTGCGTACATCTCTCGCAAGGTTGGCCGCCTGGTCGACCAGGCGACGCCCTGAGATCGTCAAAGGCAGGACACTTGGCGGTGCGGCAATGTTGACATCGCAAAGCAAGGCGTCGATCTCCAGCAGGTCGTTGACTCGCTCCAACGCCTCCGACACCGCTGGGTTCGCCTTGGGCTGTACGCGCGCCGAGACTTGCTCATCAGTACCTTCAAAGCCGAGCAGTTCGCCAGCAGACAGACCTGTGGCCTCCGCGATGAGCGCTAGTTCGAGCGCACTGAGCCGGCGCCTGCCGCTGAGGACCTTGGACAGCGCCGTGGGATCCATGCCGGCGACCTCGGCTACTGCTTGCTGCGTGAGGCCGGACTCTTGGATCGCTCGCCGGACACGGGCTGCGACGACTGGCGGCTCCCCGGGCACGTACGTACCGTATTCCGTACTTGCCAAAATCGCAAGTCGGGTTACGGGTCTGCGCCTCCTGACAGCCGCCATCTGTGAGGCGAACCTCCGCTCGCCTCAGGCGGACCAGCGACCGCTGGGGTGTCAGATCAGAGGTGGTGGGGGCTGGCCCTGGCGAGTCGGCATGGATGCGGCGGCCCTCTGATCTACGCCTCCATACTGGCGCCGGAACCACCCGTTCGGCGGCCATGTACATGAACGTACGGTTGTGTGCATGGTGAGGTTGACGGTCATCTACGCCGCGGTGTCCGACAGCCAGCTCGGGCAGGCTCGGCGGTGACGTGGTTTCAGAGGACTGTGAAGCCTGCCGGTAGGCCTGGTCGGCCGGTGGCGGCGAGCAGCAGCGGTCCGGCCAGGCCGGCTGTGACGGCGAGTTCGGTGACGAGGTGGAGTGCCTGGGTTGCGGCTGTCGCCGGGACCTGCGGTGGCACGTCCAGTGCGGTGGCCAGGTCGGTGGTGTGGACGGCCAGCTCGAATGTCCGCGTCGGCAGGTAGTCGCTCAGTCGCATGCCGCCTGCGAGCGTGGTTACCAACTCGGTCCCGTCTTGGTGATCGAGGAGCGCGAGCACGCGGGCGGCGATCTCGGCCACCGCGGCCGGGGGGTCGGCGCCCAGAGCCGTCCCGGCCTCGCGTCCGCGTGCCGCGACAGCCGGGTCGGCGGCGGCCGCGCTGATCATGCGGTAGTAGTCCACAGCGGAGGCGACCTCGACGGTCGTGGCAGGGTGAGCCAGGTACGCCTCGACCGTCAGCAGCGAGCGGCTGGTGTGGCCGACCAGGGCGCGTATGTCCCACGCACCCAGGCCGGGCCGGTCCCACCGGTCACCGACGAGGGCGACCGAGCGGCCGAACCACTCCGCCGCGTCGGTGAACGCCCGACACGAGTCCTCCCACGAGAACACCATGCCCGCGACCCTAGCCACATCCCCGAGCGAGCATGACCAAGCACGCCGGCCCGTGGCCCACTCGGCACCCCGCACGTCCCCCAGCTCGCCGTGCCTGGTACCCCACAGAGGCACCAATGCGCGGGTTCACAGCCGATCTTCTGTTAGTGGAATGTGAACAGGTAGTCAACAGGAAGAGTGACCTACTGTCGTGTTTGGTTGCTGGTAGCTCATGCTGGGCCCATGGAATCCGGCTCTTCCGGCGAGGCGGGCAGCGTAGAGCCGATCATCGTCGAGCTCGACCCGGTCGTGGCCGATCTGGGCACCACCCGGCAGCTGCGGATCCCGACCGCGCCCGGAGCGGAGGACCGGGTCGTCACGGTGACGATCCCGCCCGGAGTCCAGGACGGGACGCTGATACGACTGCCGGGCAAGGGTGAGCCAGGTCCGGCCGGTGGTCCGCCCGGCGATCTCGTCGTCCGCATCCAGGTCATGCCGTTCGTGCCCGGGCTGGCCCCGGATTCCTGGGTTGCTGGGAGTCGACCGGGCACACCGCCCCCGCCGCGGCGTCGGCGGCCGTCGCGCCGGACCACGACCGTGCTGGTGATGGTGCTGGCCGCGGTCGGCGTGGTGGTCGTCGCGACGCCGATCATCCAGGGGTCCGGGAACGACCATGCGCCCGCGGCGGCCGGGTCCTCGAGCACCACGGCCGGAACGTCTCCGACCGAGTACCAGCAGGCACTGAGCGCGTTCGACACCCGAATGGCCCGGCAGTTCCAGGCGCTGCGGGCGGCACGGACGCCGACGGCGGTCGGCAAAGCCCTGTCGGACATGCAGGCGGCCCTGTCCATGGTGAAGGCGGACCTCGGGCGGCTGCCTCCGCCGGTCGCGGTGCAATACGCGAACGGCGCGCTGCTGGAGGCGGTGGATGCCCTGGCCACCGCCCTGGCCGAAGCCGGGTCCGCGGCAGCCGTCCAGAAGGTATGCGCCGGCTCGTCGGCCATCGCCTTGATCAGCCGGACCACCGGCGCCGAGCAGCTACGGGCGGCCGCGAAACTTGTGGCGGAGGAGCGAACGCATCAGTACCGCGTCGGCGGGTCCGTGCCGACCACGCGGACCGACTCCAACCGGCGGCTCGACAACGGCGCCGAGATCCTCCGTGCCACCGACGGGGTAGGCCATTTGGTCATCGACAACACCGGCGCCGGCACCGCCGACACCGTGGTAAGTCTGGCCCGCCGCGGAGCCCACAGGTCGGTTGTGGCGATGTACGTCCGGGCCGGAAAGAAAACCACCGTCCCCCGGATCGGAGACGGCACCTACCAGATCTTCATGACCAGCGGGCAAGACTGGGATCCGGCACTGCATATCTTCACCCGCAACTGCACCTTCGAACGATTCGACGACCCGTTCCCCTACAAGACGACACCTGACACGTACCCCGGATACAGGATCACGCTGCGGAAGGCGATCGGCGGCAACGCCAGCACGAGCGCCGTGCCCCCCGACGACTTCCCGGCAAACTGACGTCCCCGGGCGCGGATACGGTTGCCGGAGGTGGCCCGGCGAGACGCGACCTTGGCGGGACGGGCTGGCGTGGCTGGCGGCGTCCGGACGGAGGCGAGGTGGGCGCGGACCGGGCTGAGGAACTGGTCACCGAAGTCCGCCGGCCCGATGCGGAGGTCCTGCCGGCCCGCGGGCGTGACCGCAGGCAGCGCCTGGGCAGTCTGGTGCCGGCCGGGCCGATCCTCGGCCACCGCGACGCCGACCGGCGATGAGCGCTCCGCTATCGTCTCGTTCTCGTGGCGGACGTTTCAGCGCTGACCCTGGACGGCTACGGGGCTGACGCCGCGGTCATCGGCACCTACCGGCAGGTCTTCGCGGTGCTGGCGCGCGAGTCGGGCGCCATGGTGGAGGACGCGGACTCGGTGCGCGTTGACGAGGCGATCCTGGACACGTTCGCCGCCGCCGGGCCCGCGGGCCTCACCGTTGATCAGCTCATGGCCGAATGCCGCGGTTTTCCGGACAGTCAGGTGCGCCGGCGGTTCGACGTGCTCCGCTCCTACCGCGCCGTCGTCAAGGTGAACGACCGGGCAAACGAGCTGTTTTACCAGGCGACGTTCGCTCCTTACGTCATGCTGCTGTTCCTGCGCCGGATCGGCGATGCCGGCGGGCAGGCCGAGCTGCATCGGCTGCTGACGTTGGCCCGGCAGTCCCTGGACGATCCTGCCGCGTCCATGGCGGATGCGCGGGCGCACCTGGTCGAGATCAGCAATGTGTTCAGGCTGCTGGCCAACCCGCTCATGCAGCTGGCCACCTCGGCGGCCATCGAGTCGCTGCGGGCGCAGGCCGGGCCGCTGCTGGGCAACCAGGAGCTGCTCGACAAGGCCCAGGAGTACCACGACGCCGGGGCGAAACGGTGGCCGCAGCTGCTGCCGGTGTGCGGCGAGCTGCGGATGGCCCTGGCGGCCTACCGCGACGCGGTCAGCACGGCGGCGCAGCGGCTGCTCGCCCACGCGGGCAAGACGCGAGCGCTGGGGCTGTTGCCGCCCGAGCGGTGGCGCAGCTTCGCCCGCGCCAGCAGCGCCGCCAGGTTGGCGGCCGCGCTGGACGGGTTGCTGTTCGACGCTCCGGCACCGCAGTTTCCCGTCGAGGCGCTGCTGGACGCGGTGGAGGAAGGCCTGGACGCCGACAGCGGCCGTGTTCCGCCGCCACGGCCGCGGGTGGGTGACGAACCGGCGCCGAATGAGCACGACGCGGACGTCGAAGGTCCGCGGCTGGCGGAGCTGGCAGAGCAGTTGCTCGCCGGCCAGGACCGGGTGGCGGTGGCGGCGCTGATGCGCGATGCGGGTGCGTGGCTGCCGGCGCGGCGGGTGCTGTCGCAGCTGGTCGCGATCCACCACCGCGATGAGCTGCCGTACGCGCTGGAGTGGGGCGACGGCCTGCGGGTGGACCCGGACCCGATGTTGACGTGGGTCACCGACGGCTGGTTCGGGCGTACCGGCAGCGCGGAGCGGGCAGCACGGCGCACCGGGAGCACGGCGTACCGGCAGCACGGCGTACCGGCAGCACGGCGCACCGGCAGCACGGCGTACCGGCAACACGGCGCACCGGCAACACCAGGCGCCGGTGACCGGTGACTGAACGGGACGCCGCGCTGTGGTGGGCGAAGATCCGTTCCGGCGGCCCGCAGCGGGTCCCGGCCGGCGGCCCGACACCCGCCGGGCTGCGACGCCTGGTGGACAGCGACGCGCAGGCGGTGTGGCTGCTGCCGAACCTGCCCGAGTCGGCCGGGCCTGCGGTGCTGGCGGAGTTCGGGCTGCCCGGGGTGCCGGTCGCCGACGCCAAGGGCTCGATGCGGGTCCTCGCGGCGTGCCTGCGCTGCTGCTGGCCGGATCCCGGCTCGGAGCTGTGGCCCGGCGTGCCGGCCAGGCTGGAGGACGTCGCGGCGGTCTTCGTGCACCTGGTACCGGGCCAGGACGGGCCGACCCGTCACCGCACGCTCCTCGGCGGGGTGCGCCGGCTGGCCGGGTCGGGCTGGCTGCGTTTCGACGAGCGCACGCGCACCGTGCAGCTGGGTCCGCGGGTGGCTTCGTGGGGATCGCTGGACCTCAGTACCCTGCGGGAGCTTTGGCGCATGGTCCCCGCCGGGGATCCCGGCTCCGGCCGTGGGCCGGTCGACACCGAGGCCCGGGAGGGCGACGAGGAGTGAACTGCCCTGACGATCCCGGCTCCGGCCGTGCGCCGGTGGACAGCGAGGCTCGGGAGGGCGACGACGGGTGAACCGCCCTAACCCGATCTTCGAGCAGGTGCTCGCGCCGCTGAACGACCGGCAGCGCGAGCAGGTCGAGGCCGCCTACGCGCTGCTGGAGCACAGCAGCGAGCCGGTCCACCGCCAGTACCTGCCCGCGTTGGCGGACGCCACCTCGTGGACCTGCCTGGAGCAGCTGCTGCGGCGCACCGGCCGCACGCTGGTCGCGGTCGACGGCGTGCGCTGGACGTCCGGCTTCGACGACGAGGTGGCCGCCGACCTGACCGCGGCCGGGTGGCAGCCGCTGCCCGAGATCGACCGGGCGGTGCTGACGCTGGTGCTGGTGCACTCGGTGGCCATCCCGCGCAGTGAGGACCAGCTGCACGCCGATACGTGGACCAGCCCGTACCCGACCCCCGCCGCGGAGATCCTGCGGCGCAGCAAGCTGCCGGCCACCGAGGCGAGGCTCGCACTCGGCCGGCTCGCGGCCGCGGGTCTGGTCAGGCTGGTCCGCGGCGGCGAGACGGACCGCGGCTACGTGCCGGGGCCGCAGCTGCTGCGGCTGACGCCGGCGGCGCGCGAACGCCTGCAGGACCAGCTCATCCTGGCCGCCGCCCCCGACCATCCGCTGGCCTCGGCGATCCGGGACCGCCGGCGCCGGCTCGAGCAGCGTTAGGCACCCGTTGACGACTCCCACCGTGCCCGTCACCGGGCCCGTCGCGGACGACGACGCGCCCCGCGACGTGGTCCGCAACCGGGTCCTGGTCGGCATCCAGATGGTCAACATCTCGCGCCTGTCCACCCACCCGGTACCGCTGACCACCAACGGCCTGATCACCGTCGCCGGGCAGGGTCCGACCGACTCCAACGGCGCCGGGAAGTCCTCGTTCATCGCCGCCCTGAGCCTGCTGCACGCCGACGACCAGTGGCGCCTGCAGTCCGGTGCGCAGGCCGCCGCCGAGCTGCTGTTCACCGCCGAGCTCGCCGGCCAGGAGGCCGTGCACGCCAACGCCGACCGCGGCTACGTCATCGGCGTGTTCGCCCCACCCGCCGCGGACTCCGTAGCCGACCTCGAGGCCGCGGTGCTGACCGTGTGGCTGCGCGTCAACCGGCAGAGCCCGCACCTCGAGCTGCGGTGGGCCGACCGCCTGCACATCCCGTACGGCGAGACGGAGAACGAACGCGCCGCCGGCGCCGACGGCCTGTGGAACGCGCTGCCCCGCAGCCGCGGCCGCACGGACGTGCGGGCCAACCGGCTCGCCAGGACCCTCTACGGGGACACCGTGCGCTGCGTGTCGTTCCTGTCCACCTCGGTACGCGCCAGCCCGACCGCCAACCTGCTCGCCCAGCCCCTGAACGAGCTGAGCCCGGAGCGGATCTTCGACGCGATCGGCGCGCTCACCGGGCTGACCGGCGAGCTGGAGCAGGAGCAGAAGGCGCGCGCCACGGAGCACGGGCACGCCAACACCGCGAAAGCGGCACGCGAACGGTACGAGGAATGGGACAACCGGATGGCCGCCGTGGAGGCCGGCATCCGCAACCGCGACGAGGCCCGGCTTCTCCTCGTGGAGGCGCAGGCGTGCTGGCGCAGCCGCTGCGCCCGCTCCCTCATCGACGGCGTCGCCGAGGATGATGCCATCGCGGCCGACCTGCAGACCAACGAACAGACCCGCACCGAACTGGCCGGTGCCGTCGAGGAGGCCCAGACCGAGCTGGGCCGGATCACCGACGACCAGGCGTTCCAGCGCAGCTACCGCGACCGGGTCAGCGCCTACCACGAGCTCAAGGCGCAGCTCGAGGAGCTCCAGCGCACCCACAGCC
>JBKOWA010000032.1:0-1870 GCA_046724155.1 Actinomycetota bacterium | reverse complement strand
GGGCGCCGCGGTGCAGGCCGCCTGGTGCCTGACCGGGACCCCGCCCGACCAGCTCACCGCTGCCTGGGCGGCCCGCCGCGGCCGGCTCTGGGAACCGCTGCCCCTCGACCGGCCCGCCCTGGACCGCATCGCCGCCACCCTGCGCCGCGCCATCCCGCTGCTCACACAGCCCTGACCTCCATGGCCGGCGCCGGGTCGCGGCGCCCCGACCGGCGAGGCGCCCGGAAGACGAGGCGCCCGGAAGACCCGGCTGCCCCGCAGCAGGCCGGGGCTGCCCGCGGCAGCTGGCCCGGTTGCTCCGGCAGGACCGGTATCCGCCGGCCGGTATCCGCCGGCCGGTATCCGCCGGCCTGCCCACGGCCGACGCTGCGGAGGTAGCGTGCCGGCATGGTGGACACGGTGTGGCTGGATGCGACCGCGCAGGCCGAGCTGGTACGGCGGGGCGACGTCAGCCCGAAGGAGCTCGTCGAGGCGGCCATCGCCCGGGTCGAGGCGGTGAACCCGCAGCTGGACGCGGTGGTCTGGAAACGGTTCGACCTGGCCCGGGACGAGGCAGGCGGCGACCTGCCCGCTGGGCCGTTCCGCGGCGTGCCGATGCTCTACAAGGACCTCGGCTGCATGGTGGCCGGCGAGCCGACCACGTTCGGCCTCGGGCCGCTGCGGGACCTGCGCTGGCCGGTCGGCTCCTACCTGGCCGACCAGTTCCGGGCGGCCGGTTTCGTGCCGCTCGGCCGGACCACCGTGCCGGAGCTCGGCACCACGGTCACCGTCGAGCCGCGGAGCTTCCCGCCGGCGCGCAACCCCTGGCACACCGGGCACTCGACCGGCGGCTCCTCCGGCGGCTCGGCGGCGGCGGTGGCCAGCGCCATGGTCCCGGTCGCGCACGCCAACGACGGCGGCGGCTCGATCCGGATCCCGGCCAGCGAGTGCGGCCTGGTCGGGCTCAAGCCCACCCGGGGCCGGGTCAGCCAGGGCCCGGTGGTCGCCGAGGGCTGGGCCGGCAGCACGATCGACGGCGCGTTGGCCCGGTCGGTGCGCGACGCGGCCGCCGTACTGGACGCGATCAGCACGCGGATGCCCGGCGAGCCGTACTACCCGCCGCCGCTGCCCCGCCCGCTGCGCGAGGAGGTGGGTGCCGACCCGGGCCGGCTGCGGGTCGGGATCATGGACCGGCCGCCGGACGAGCGGTACCAGGACCACCCCGAGTGCCGGGCCGCGGTGGCGGCCACCGCCCGGATGCTGGAGTCGCTGGGCCACCAGGTGGTGGAGTCCGGGCCGGCGGCGATGTTCGAGGAGGAGTTCATCCGGCACTTCATGACGGTGATCGCGGCGGACACCGAGGCGACCTTCCAGGCGTTCGAGGCGGTGCTCGGCCGGCCGATCGCGGACGACGAGATCGAGCCGCGCAACGCCCGCTACCGGCAGGCCGGCCGGGCGATGGGCGTGGTGGCGTACCTCAACAGCCGGCTGTGGCTGGGCATGTGGGCCCGCCGGATGGCGGACTGGTGGGTCGGCCACGACCTGTTGGTGACCCCGACCGTCGGAGCGCCGCCGCCGGAGCTCGGCTGGTTCACCGCGGAGGGCCCGGAGCGGGAGGGGCCGCGGATCGTCAGCTTCATGCCGTACACCGCGCAGTTCAACGCGACCGGCCAGCCGGCGGTCAGCCTGCCGCTGCACTGGACGGCCGGCGGCCTGCCGGTCGGGGTGCAGCTGGTGGCCGGCTACGGCCGGGAGGACGTGCTGGTCCAGGTGGCCAGCCAGCTCGAGCAGGCGGCTCCCTGGAGCGACCGCCACCCGCCGGACCACCCCTGAACCGACCCGGCGCCCCTGACACTAAAACAAAACACCGAGCCCCCCAGACTCGTTGCTG
>JBKOWA010000080.1:0-1859 GCA_046724155.1 Actinomycetota bacterium | reverse complement strand
CAGGTAAGCAGCTCCAGTACCTGGTCAGCGGACGGTGATCGCCGCGGAGGTCCCCCCGGTGATCGCGTTGCCCAGCGGGTCGGTCACCCGGACCCGGTAGGTGTGGCTGGTGCGGGAGGGCACGCTGTCGGTGAAGCCGATGGCGGGCAGGACCCAGAACCTGGAGTTCACGGCGGTCGTGTAGATCGGTGTGCTGTCGCCGTCGCGCAGCAGCTGGTAGGTCAGTGTCGTGTTGTCCTGGTCCCAGGTGGCGTGCCAGCTGACCGACACCTTGCCGGTGGTCGGGGAGCTGACCGCCGGCGTGAGGGCGGACGAGGACTGCGGGCCGCGCCGGTTCGGGGCCAGGGCACGCACCGCGAAGCGAACCAGGCCCTGCTGGGCCAGGCCGTTGACGGTCGGGAACTCCCCGCCGAGGGCGACGTAGTTGCTGTCGCCGGTAATCGACCAGGCGGCCTGGTACTGGCCGGTGAAGGAGCCGATCCCCAGCGACGAGTGCCAGGTCAGGATCCGGGCAGCGGGCCATCCCTTGTAGTTCCAGCCGTAGCTGTCCGGACCATTGTTGGTGCCCGTGGGATAGGTTGTGTCGGCCAGCGCGTGGTACCACTTTCGCGGGTTGCTGTCCGGGAAGTCGCCGATCGCCGAGCAGTCGTGGGCGTGGCCAACGTGGTAGAGCACCTGACCGATCGGGTAGATGTCGTAGGTGTCGCCGTGACAGTCGTTCAGCCAGGCTATGGCGCCGGTTGTCGGATTCGCGGCGAAGGTTCCCTCGAACTGCGAATCGCCCTGGTATGCGTAGCCCGAGCCGTAGATCTGGCTGCCGTCCGTCCGCAGGCTGAGGATCGCCCCGCTGCTGCCGGCGTCCTTGATCGTCTTGTTGGCGTCCCACCGGAGGGTCGCGGCGTTCGTCGTGCTCACCGCGCCCATGCCGTAGGCGGCGGTCCCGCTCAGCGTGGTGAAGTGACCGCCGACGATCAGCCGCGACCCGTCGGGCGAGAGCACCATGGTCTGGACGGTGCTGTTGGCCGTCGGCGCCCAGGTGGTGAGGGCGCCGTTCGACGCGGCCACCGCCGCGAGCCTGGTCCGGCCGACGCCGTTCACCGAGGTGAAGTTGCCGCCGAAGTAGACGGTGCTGTCCGTCGCCGCGATCCCGCGTACCTGGTAGGCGGCACTGGGGGCGAAGGCGCTCACCAGCGCGCCGGTGGCCGTGTCGAAGGCGGCGATCCGGTTGCGGGTCACTCCGTCCACCGTGGTGAAGTCGCCCCCGATGTAGACCCGGGTGCCGTCCGGGGACCGCGCCGCGACCAGCCCCTGGGCGTTCAGGGAGTGGTCGAACGACGTGACCAGGTTGCCGGTGGACAGGCTGTAGGCAAGCAGGTTGTTCCGGACGACCTCGTTGCTGCCCGCCGGTGAGCCCGGCGGCCTGGTCCGGGTGAACTTCCCGGTCGCGTAGACGGTGTCACCGACGGTGACCTGGGACCAGACCACACCGTTGATCTGCCAGGTCGGCAGGCCATCCGCGCTGACCGTTGGCGGCGTACCCGCGGGCGGCGCGGTGTCCGCCCGCGCGGGATGTCTCAGTGGACTGGTCACGATCACGGCCAGCATCGCCAGGCTGATGGCCGCCGCCCCCAGCCGGGATCGTCCTGATGGGGAAACAGCGTTGATGAAGGACGCAGGCATTCTGACCCTCCAGGTCCGCCGGCCGACGGTTCCGAGTAGCACCCTCGTATCGTTGACGCTAACTCGGCAGATCCACACTGGGAACTGATGTACCCAGTCGGATGTACCCAGTCGGAGAAGCCACAATGCGCGTCCAGCTGACTGTTTGCCAGCAGGAGCAGGGACGCCGGACACCTTTC
>JBKOWA010000040.1:0-3147 GCA_046724155.1 Actinomycetota bacterium | reverse complement strand
GTTCCTGCTCGCCGAGCCTCATCTGCTCGCCTCCGCGCTCGCTCCGCTCCTCGGGCCCCAGTCCCGGCGCACCGCTGGCTCAATCGTGGGGACGGGCCCTGCGATGCTCTCGTCGGCTCGCCGTGCCTCATCGTCCCTCCTTCCCCTTCTGTGGTTATCGGTCGCAGCACGTCCTACCTGGTCTGCCGTCCGCCACCTCCTTCCGGACCGATCTGGCCAGCCGGCCGCCTTGCCGCTCGGCCCGCAGCGGCTGCCGGCTGCGTGCTACTTCATGCCTATGCCCTGCCGGCGATTCCGGCAACACGCTCCCCCGCGATTGTGGATAACCCTCCCCCCTGTGGATAACTCCGGAAGCCAGTCACCGATACATGGGAACCTGCCTTCGACCAGACAGCAGTTCATGGCGAGGTGCGCGATGTCGAATGCGACCGGTGGGCGTCCACAGCTCCTGGCGGGCCTGCGCCCGCTCTGGCGCGGGCAGAGATCGATCCAGCTCGGCCGCGACCCGGACCGCAGCGTCGTCGTCGAAGGCGTCGATGAGGTGTCCGCCAGGCTGTTGACCGGCCTCGACGGGCACCGCTGCGAGGCCCAGGTGCTCGCCGACGCGGAGGCAGACGGCCTCGATGCCGCGATGGTGGCCCGCCTGCTGACCGGGCTGCGCAGCTGCGGCCTGGTGGTGGACGCCGAGGCCGCGGCATTGTCGGAGCTGGGCGGGCCGGACATCGCGGAGCGGCTGGAGCCGGACCATGCCTCGCTCACCCTGGCCAGCCCGCAGCGTGGCGCCGTGGGCACCTTGCGGCAGCGCCAGCGGCGCACCGTCGCGGTGCACGGCGGCGGTCGGATCGGTGCACCGACCGCCGCGCTGCTGGCCGCGGCCGGCGTGGGCCGGCTGGCCATCCTGGATCGGCAGCGTTCCCGTCCCTGCGACGCCGCGCCTGGTGGCATCACGCCGCAGGATGCATTCCATCCGCGGGCGGAGGCCGCCACCGCCGCGGTGCGCCGCGCCGCCCCGGAGGTTGACGTCGGCCCGCTGCAACCCGGCCAACTGCCCGACGTCGCAGTGCTCACCGATCCCGAGCCTGTCGAGCCGCGGCTACGCAGAGCGCTGCACCGGATGCGCGTGCCACACCTGCAGGTGCACATCCGGGAGACGACCGCCGTGGTGGGTCCGCTCGTGCTACCCGGCATCTCGAGCTGCCTGACCTGCGCCGACCTGCACCGCCGCGATCGCGATCCAGCCTGGCCGGTGCTCGCCACCCAGCTGACCGTTCCCCGCAGACGGCAGCGGGAGCCGGCCGATGTCGCGCTGGCAAGCCAAGCCGCGGCCATCACCGCTCTGCAGGTGCTGGCGCTGCTCGACGGCGACGACCCGGCCACCCTGGATGGAACGCTGGAGGTCCGCCTGCCGGACTGGCGGGTACGCCGCCGCACCTGGCCGCCGCACCCCTCCTGCCCGTGTGGCGCCAGCCGGCCCTCAGCGCAGCGGCTGGCTGGGTGACCATGACCACACGAACACGTTACGTGTCCAGTCGCGCACGTTCCGCGCCTATCCGGGCGGATATCCGTCAGGTCGCAGCATGAGCAGAACGAACAGTCAGAATGGAAGCGTGGCAGCCAGGCGTACCTCCCCACCCGATGGAACGGCCGAGACCGGATGGCGCGCCCCCGGCGCGGCCAGCACCCGGGCAGGCCGAGGCCATGACGTGGCGGGACCCGCGTGGCACCGGCGCAGCGGGGCGGCTTCGTGACCGATATCCCCCGGCGTGCGGTAACCCGCACCGCCAAGCTTGCGTCGCTGCCGTTGGGTGTGGCCGGCCGGGCAACGGTCGGTCTGGGCAAGCGGATGGCAGGCCAGTCGGCCGATACGGTGGCGCTCGAGCTGCAGCAGCGCACCGCGGAGCAGCTCTTCGCCGTGCTGGGCCAGCTCAAGGGCGGCGCGATGAAGTTCGGCCAGGCGCTGTCGGTCTTCGAGGCGGCGCTTCCCGAGGAGGTCGCCGCGCCGTACCGCGCGGCGCTGACCAAGCTCCAGGAGGGTGCGCCGCCGATGGCGGTGCGGACCGTGCACCAGGTGCTGGACGAACAGCTCGGCACGGCGTGGCGCCGCAGGTTCCGGGAATTCGAGGACACGCCCGCGGCGGCGGCCAGCATCGGGCAGGTCCACCGCGGAGTCTGGCACGACGGGCGCACGGTGGCGGTGAAGGTGCAGTACCCGGGTGCCGGGCCGGCGCTGCTCGCCGACCTGAACCAGCTCAGCCGGTTCGCCCGGATGTTCGGGATGGTCAGCCCGGGCCTGGATGTCAAACCGTTGCTGGCCGAGCTGCGAGCCCGGGTCACCGAGGAGCTCGACTACAGCCTCGAGGCGGACGCACAGCGCACGTTCGCGGCGGCATACGCCGAGGACGCGGAGATCCTGGTCCCACGGGTGGTGGCGAGCGCGCCGAAGGTTCTGGTGTCCGAGTGGCTCGAGGGGTTGCCGATGTCGGCGATCATCACGGTCGGCACCCGCGAGCAGCGGGACCGCGCCGGTTACCTGCTCGCCACGCTGCACTTCTCAGCGCCGGCCCGCGCGGGGCTGCTGCATGCCGACCCGCATCCGGGCAACTTCCGGCTGCTGCCGGACGGCCGGCTCGGCGTGTTCGACTTCGGAGCCGTCGCCCGGCTGCCAGGCGGCCTGCCCAAGCCCCTCGGCCGGATCACCCGGCTGGCGCTGGATGGCGACGCGGCTGCGGCGGTTGCCGAGCTGCGGTCGGAGGGTTTCATCAAGCCGCAGATCCGGGTGGATCCGCAGCGCGTGCTGGACTACCTGGGGCCGATACTCGACCCGTTACGCAGCGAGACGTTCCGGTTCACCCGGAAATGGATGCGCAGGCAGGCCACCCGGATCGGAGATCCCCGTTCGGACGCTGCCCTGATCGGGCGGCAGCTCAACCTGCCGCCGGCGTACCTGCTCATCCATCGGGTCACCCTCGGCTCGATCGGCGTGCTCTGCCAGCTCGACGCCGAGGCGCCGTACCGGTCCATCGCGGAACGGTGGCAGCCCGGCTTCGCCCGGTGATCGCGCTCACCGGGGCCGGACAGCGAACCCCCGAGCTGACGAAATCGAGGAAGCCGGCGAACCGAGCGCCTGCGCACGCGGCACCGCCCCGG
>JBKOWA010000315.1:0-3909 GCA_046724155.1 Actinomycetota bacterium | reverse complement strand
TGGTGGCCCTGTCCCTGCTGGCACTGGCCGCGGTCGCGGCCGGCGGCTTCGCCCTGGTGGCGAGCCGGCTGACGACCGGCAGCACCGTGCACGACCGGTCCGGCCGGATCACGGTGACGGTGCCGGCCACCTGGAGCGGCCAGCTGCAGAACGACAGCTGGTCGCCGAAGGCGGCCGGGCTCGGCGCGGAGACGGGCGCGGCGGCGCTGGCGGTCTCGGCGGACCTGACCGGCTGGCGTGATCCGGCCACCGGCACGCCGGGCGTGTTCGTCGGGGTGAGCGGGGATCGGGCCCTGGTGCAGAAGGTCGGGCGGATACCGCACTCCGGGTGCACGAAGACCACGCAGAGCTACCGTGGCGGCGGCTTCACCGGCACGATCTTCCGGCACGCCTGCCCGGGAGCCGCGTCGTTCAGCGAGGTCGGGCTCACCGCGCCGGGCTCGCCGACCGGCGTGTACGTGCAGATCAAGCATCCCACCACAGCGGATCCCACCGCGGACCCCACGGCGGATATCCTCGGCAGCCTCCGGATCGGCCCACCCTGATCCGGATCCGCCTGCGCCGGATCAGTCGTGCCAGTGCAGGCAGGAGTCGACCTCTTCCAACACGCTGCGCCACTGCGCCGCGGCACCCTCCCCCGACCAGTACGCCGGCTGCAGGATCGAGCTGCCGACGCTGGTGGCGAAGATGTCCCTGATCGCCGCGCCGAGCGGGGCGTCCGCGCTGAGCGCCGCCTGCGCGCCGGCCAGCTGGCAGTACTCGGCCAGGTCCTGCAGCGTGTCCACAGCGCTGCGCACCAGGCGCACGTCGGCCACCGTCGGTCCGCCGATGAGCTGCGCGTCCACGGCCACCAGGTCGTACCGCTCCGCGCCCGGCGGGGTCACGTTCAGCTCCTCGGCGTCCCGCACCTCGGGCCAGGTGTCCAGGTCGGCCAGGTCGTGGCTGCCTTCCTCCCGGCAGAAGGCGGCCAGCGCATCCCTGGTCCGGAAGATGTCGACCGTCATGTCGGTGCCGAGGAACCGCGGCGCGTCGTCGACGTAGCAGCGCAGCGTGTAACCGGCGCCCGACGGCAGCACGAGCTCGACCGGCATGATCCCGACGCCGTTCCAGAACGCCGCGTCCGCCTCGTCCTCGGCAGCCTCGTCGGCCGCCGCCAGGGCCGCGGGCGCCTGCTCGGCCTCGTCCTCGGCAGGCTCCGGAAGGTCGGCCGCTGACCGCCACGCCACGCACTCGTCAAGCTTCTTCAGCACGCCCGACCACGCGGTGCGGATCGCGTCGCCGATCTCGGCCCAGGCGTCGTCGTCCTCGTCGGTCTCCTCCTCGTCGGCCTCCTCGTCGGCCTCCTCGTCGGCCTCCTCGGCCTCAGCCGCTGCGGCTGCCCGCTCCGGCCGGGCTTCGCCGGTCTCGGCGCTGGCCTCGGTCTCAGCTGTCTCGGTCTCGGCAGCCCCGGTCTCGACTCTGTCCGCGTCGACCTCGACCTCGGCCGACTCGGCTTCGCCCGCTTCGTCCTCGGTCTCCTCGTCCTCGGTCTCCTCGTCCTCGGTCTCCTCGTCCTCGGTCTCCTCGTCCTCGAAGCCGAGCAGGTCGGCGAACCCGGGCTGCTCCAGCAGCCGCAGCAGCGTGCCGTTGTCGCAGCACTCGGCGAGCCGCTCCACCAGGTCGACGGCCGCGGTGACCTGCTGGACCACCTGCGGGTCGGCCTCCGCCTCGGTGAGCGCCGGCACGCTGTCCAGATCGAAGAGGTACTCCGGGTCCGGGGCGAGTTGGCTGGCCGGCAGGGTGCGCAGCATGGGCCAGGCCGGGTGGTCGGTCAGGTCGTTGTCCAGCCGGCTGCGGAGGGTGGCAACCAGGTCGGCCAGCTCCTCGAACAGCCAGACCCGGCCGCTCGCGCCGAGGAACGCCTGCCACTCCTCGCCGTCCTCCACCCAGGGTGGCGCCCAGACGGTGTAGCCGGTCCGGCCGTTGAGCAGCAGCGCGATCGGTACGACGGTCGCCTCACCTGGTTCGGTCACGCGCCGAAGCGTAGCGGCGCTGGCCCACGACCAGCCCGCCCGGGCCGCGGAACGGGTCCGTCTGCGCGCACCGATTTGCGTACATATAGACCCAAATCGATGATGGGGGTGTTCGAGCGACGAGATCAGGGAACGCTCAGAGCCGGCGGAGGCCGGCCAGTACCCGCTCCATGAGTGCCATGTCCGCGGCTCCGGCCTGGCCGCGGGTGTCGTGCACGGTCAGCACGCCCTGGTCCGCGAGGTCGCCGACCAGCACCCGGGCCACGCCGACCGGGATCGCGACCAGCGCGGCAACCTCGGCGATCGACCTGGGCACGCCGCACAGGTCCACCACGCTGCGGTACTCCAGGTTCGCCGGCCGGCCGTAGCCGCTGAACGTCACGAGTGTTTCCAGCGCCAGATCGGCGCGGGACTTCGTGCGCCCCCCGGTGCGCACATAGGGTCGTACCCGGGTAGCCGACACGGCACCGGGCCGCGCTCCGGTCCGGCTCTCGGCCGGCCGTTCCGTGCTCTGGGGTTCGGTCACCAGCCGGCCGCCCCCTTACCATGCTCGCTCACGAAGGATGCCGCCACCAGTCTGGCCAGGGTAGCCCCCTCCGGCCAGAGAAAGGTGGAAAGACCACACTCAAAGTGCGGGATTTAACCCCGGCCTCAGCCGTCAGCCTGCGTCTTCAGTCTGCGTCTTCAGTCTGCGCCGTCAGTCTGCGGCCGCCTCGGGGGACTCTGCCGTGGAGGCGAAGACCTCCTCCCGGGCCGCGTCCACCGCGGTGATCAGCGCCCCGTGCAGCACCGGGTCGGCCGGCACCATCGTCGGTACCACCCGGGGGGAGACCGGGGCGATGGCGGCCACCTCGCTGGCCACCCGGCTGGCGAGTCCCGCGCCACCGGCCTGGCAGATGTCGCCGGTCAGCACCACCAGCGCCGGGTCGAGCACCACACACACCGCCGCCACCCCCAGGGCCAGCCGCCGGGCCAGCTCGGTCAGCAGCGGTTCCCCGGCCGGCCCGGCCTGCGCCGCGGCCCGCACCGCGTCCGCCGCGTCGGTGGCCGGGTACCCGTGGGACCGGGCCAGCGTCCGCACCGAGTCCGCGCCGGCCAGCCGCTGGAACGAGCCCTTGACCCGGCGGGACACCTCGTGCGCCAGCGGTCCGCCGGGCACCGGCAGGTAGCCGATCTCGCCGGCGCCGCCGGTGGCCCCGCGGTGCAGCCGGCCACCGAGCACGACCCCGAGTCCCAGGCCGCGGGCCACCCACAGCAGGACGAAGTCGTCCACTCCCTGGGCGGCGCCGGTGCGGAACTCGGCGATGGCCGCCAGGTTCACGTCGTTCTCGATGACGACCGGCCGGCGCAGGTCGGCCCGTAGCTCGTTGACCAGCCCGCGGTGCCAGCGCGGCAGGTCCCAGGAGAACGCGATGTCGCCGGTGGTGGGGTCGACGACGCCGGGCGTGCCGAGGACCACCCGGCGGACCCGGTCCAGCGGCACCCGGGCCCGCCGGGCGACCTTCACCACCGCGTTGTGCACCACCGCGACCGGGTCGTCGTTGCCGTCGGCGTCCAGCTCGAGACGGGCGCCGAGCACGCCGGTGATGTCCGCTCCCGCGGCGACCACCCTGCGCGGCCCGACCTCCACCCCGACGACGTAGGCCGCGGACGGCACCACCGCGTACACCTGGGCGTTCGGGCCCCGCCCGCCGGCCTGCACGCCGACCTGGCGGACCAGGCCGCGCGACTCCAGCCGCTGGATCGAGTGGTGGGCGGTCACCCGGGACAGTCCGGTGAGCTCGGCGAGCTGGGCCCGGGTGAGCGGGCCCTGGGAGACCAGGAGCTCGAGGGTCGCGCGGTCGTTGAGCGCCCGCAGCAGCGTGGGGCTGTCTCTTATACACATCTCCGAGCCCAC
>JBKOWA010000067.1:0-1590 GCA_046724155.1 Actinomycetota bacterium | reverse complement strand
GCCGGATGACCGCCCAGCAGCTCGCCCCCGAGCTGGTGACCTCGTTCACCGAGGCGATGAGCCGGCTGGTGTCCGGGGTGGCCGTGGTGACCGCGGGGCGCGCCGACGGGCAGCCGTGCGGCCTGCTGGTCTCGTCCATCTGCTCCTACAGCGTGCGGCCACCCTCGGTGCTGCTGGCCGTGGACGAGGCGGCCCGGTCGTTCCAGACGCTGACCTGGTGCGCCGAGTTCGGCGTGCACCTGCTGGGCAGCGAGCAGGGCAACGTGGCCAAAGTGTTCGCCAGCCGCAGCGACGCCAAGTTCTCCGGCCTGGGCTGGCGCTGGGACGGCGCGGTGCCGCGACTGGACCGCATGCCGGTGTACCTGCGGTGCACCCGACCCGCGGTCTTCCGGCACGGCGACCACGCCGTCGTGATCGGGGAGGTCACGGACGCCCAGCTAGCCGCTGGCGAGCCGCTGATCTACTACCGGCGCCAGCTGACCTGGGCGCTCGGCCACCGCGGAGCCTGACCCCGGCAAGCCGCGTCGCCCAGCCGAGGCAGGAGGCCGAGCCGCGACGCCAGGCCAGGGGCCAGGACGCCTGGCCGGGCAGGACTGCCTGCGGGTACGGGTCCGCCGGGCCGGTCAGTGCGGGTGGTGCCGCCCGTGCGGGCCGTTCGGTGGCCAGTGCCCGCGCAGCAGGGCCTGCTGCATTGCCCGCAGGCCGGGGCCGGGCTCGATGCCGGCCTCCTCGAGCAGCACCGCCCGGACCCGGGTGTAGACGTCCAGCGCCTCGGACCGCCGGCCGGCCTGCGCCAGCGCCTGCATGAACTGCTCGTACAGCCACTCCCGCAACGGGAAGCGGGCGCACAGCTCGGCCAGCTCGCCGAGCAGCTCCGGGCCCCGGCCCAGGCACAGGTCCACCCCGATCCGCTCGGTCAGCACCGCCGACCGCTCCTCCTCCAGGCTGACGGCGTACCGGTGGAGCGAGCCGCTGCGGGACAGGTCGCACAGCGCCGTTCCGCGCCACAGCGCCAGCGCCTGCCGGAAGTGGTGGCCGGCCTGGACGCAGTGACCGGCCGCCAGGGCCGCCCGGCCCCGGCAGGCGAGCATCCGGAACTCGGCCAGGTCGAGCTGGTGCGGCTGCACCCGGATCGCATATCCGGAGGGCAGGGTGCGCAGCACCGGGTGCCGCCGGGCCTCCGGCCGGCTCACCGGCAGGACCGCCCGCCGCACCGAGGTGACGTACATCTGCAGGGCGGCGACCGCCGAGCGGGGCGGCGCGGTTCCCCACAGCTCGTCCACGATCCGGTCGGTGCTGAGCAGCTCGTTCGGGTGCATCAGCAGCAGGGCGAGCAGGGCCCGTGGCTTGGCCGCGCTGGGCGTGCACCGCCGGCCGTCGAGGAACGCCTCGACCGGACCGAGGACGCTGAACCGCAGGTATCCGCTCGTGGTCGTCATCGCTGCCACGCTCCGGGCGCCGGGTCGGGGGCCTACGGTCACCGCCGCACGGGTCGGGGGCTACGGTCACCGCCCGCAATGGTCACAAACCACCGGCTGCCGGCAACCTCATCCCGCACAACGCCGGACGGCAGCGAACACCAGCGGACAC
>JBKOWA010000371.1:0-4031 GCA_046724155.1 Actinomycetota bacterium | reverse complement strand
ACTGCCCGCCGAGCGGGTCCGGTTCGAGCCGTCCTGGTCGGCGGTCGCCGGTGAGCTGGCCGCCCGGGCCCGCCCCGGCGACCTGGTGATCACCATGGGCGCCGGCGACGTGACCATGATCGGCCCCGAACTGCTCGACCTCCTCCACCACCGCTGACCCGGCCCACGACCCGAGTCGCGTCCCGTGCCGATCTCGACCTGCTGGTCGGCTGGCGCCGATCCTGCAAGGCTTCTTCACCGACCGGCTGACCCGGCAGCGGCAAGCCAGCCCACACCATCGCCGCCTACCGCGACAGCTTATGGCCCGCGGACCGCAGGCTGCGTGAGGCATACGCCGCCGATCTCGATGAACAGGGTGAGGAGGGGTCGCGATGACAGACTACGATCGTGAGCTGTTGGACAAGATCGCGGCAGAGGCCGAGCATGCCGAGAGCACTCGTGACGTCGATCTGGACTATCGGCGTCGCCATGCCCCCGGCGGGTCCCGGGTGTATGGGCTGCGGTTGCCGGCCGACCGCATCGAGCAACTGCGCCGATTGGCCGAGGCGCGGGGGGTGGAACCCAGCGCGCTCGCACGACAGTGGGTGATTGCCCAGCTTGACGCTGCGGAAAACCGTCGTGACGACGCGCAAGAACGATGGGAACGTGATCTGCGGGAGACCGCCGAGCACCTGAGACACCTGCTCGACGAGCGTCCCGGCGCCTGACCATTGCACCCGGTCGAGGCCCCACGACGTCGTCGGCCAGGCGTTTGAAGCCCAGATGGTACCTCGTCGCCACCGTCGACCGGATGATCCCGTCGCCCGCCCAGCGTGCCATGTCCGAACGAGCCGGTGCCGCCACCGTCTTCGAGACACCCGCCAGCCACGCGGTGTGACGTGTCCCGGCCGGCCGCGGTCGCCGACACCATCAAACGGCCGCCACTCCCACTCGCTCGCAGCTCGGCTGCGCTGGGCGGGCCGCGGCGCACGAGCGGACCCGGGTGCCGGCGTTCTCTGATCCGACCGCCGAGGTGTTGCTGCCGGCTGAGATGCAGGGCCCGGGTACGTGCCTACCGGGCGGATCCGAGGCCGCCGACGGGGGCACGGGCCCGGTTAGAGCACGCGATGCTGCACGCCACCAAGGCGTTGATGTGGCTGGCCTGCGTTCACGAGTCCTGCTGAAGATAGCTGACGGTGCACCGGAGGCCGGGAACGCGGGCGAGTTTCCGGTCGACTGTGACGAGGGTCGCGTTCAGGCTCTCGGCGAGCGCGACGTAGCAGGCGTCGTAGGGCCACATGTTGTGGCGTAGCTCCCAGATCCGCGGGAGGAGTGGCGCGTGCTCGTACCGCCGCAGGTTCATGCGGCCGAGCAGCAGCAGGGCACGCATGCCTTCGTCGCCGGCCAGCTTTCCGCCGCGCGTGAGGCCGCGTAATGCTGAGGCGCACTCGAGGTCGACGGCATGCGGTGCGGCGATCCGTTCGCCGGCGGTAGCAGCGCGTACGGCATCAGCCGGCTCGTCGGTACCGACCAGGAATTCGACCAGCGACGAGGTATCCAGTACGATCATGCACGGGCCGCGCGCGTCTCGGCGATCGCGTCGAGAACGTCGGCCGCCGTCACTGCCCCTCGCGAGGCGATGGAGCGGGCCTGCTGAGCGGCCTCCTCGGCGGTGAGTGTCGCTGCCTCGCCCTCCAGCAACTGCCGTACGTGCTGCTGCAAGGACTGCCCCGCGCGAGCCGCACGGACCTTCAGGACGGTGACGGCCTCGTCGGAAACGTCACGCACGTGGATTGTCGCCATGCAAGCATATTAGTCCCACTAGAAGCAGTGTGCTAGCGCGAATCGCATCCTGGGATGGTGGCCCCCGCGGCTCGGCGTTACCCGACCTCCTCGGGCACGGCGGGCAGCGCCAGCGTGGATGTGCCCGGTTGGTGGCGGATCTGGCCGAGGCGGATGCCGAGGCGACGGCTGCGCCGTGCCGGCACCGCCGTTCACCCGCGGCGCGCTCGGTCACGATAGGTGGCTCCGCGAACCCCTCACCGGCGACTGGCACCGTGCGGCGTGGTTGCCGCCGCGGTGCTCCGCGCTGCCAGCCAGACCGGCACCAGCCCCGCTCGCCCCGCCGCCGACGCTACCCGCTCGGCGGTCTGGCGGCCGTTGGCTGAGCCGCATACCGGCCGTAGACCGGGCCGGTGACGCGCACCCTACCTGTCGGCGTGCTGCCGGTGCCGGTCCGGTCGCGGTATGCGGAGGAGTACGGCGCCGAACTGTGGGCCATGCGCAATCGGCCGGCGTGGCGCCGGGTCGGTCACACCATGCGACTGGCCCGTGGTGCCTGGGGGTTGCGCAGAAGCCTCCGGGAGACGGGTACCGCACTCTGGAGTGACTGGTTCAGGAGCAATGATGGCCGGGGATGAGGCCGGACACGCCCCTGACGGCGCTGGCCAGGTACCTGGTCGCCGATCCCGGACGCGCCCGCCGCGGTGCCATGCTGATGACAGTTGCCGCGCTGGCCGCGTCCGTGGCGGTTTCGCTCGTCATCGTCGTCATCTCGGTGACAGATGTCAGCGGTCTCGTGCTGGGCGCCGGCAGCTCGGTGGCCGGGTTGGCGGTCGCGGGCCTGCGTCGCCGGCAGCGCCAGGACAGCGGTCCGCGCGGCCAGGTGAAACGGTTGGTCGAAGGAACCGGGACGCGGAGCGCCGGGTAGGCACCGGGGAAGCCGGATAGGCACCGGGGAGGGATGCCTCGGCGCGCCGCCGCCGCTCGCCAGAGCCGCGCTGCGATGATCGGTCGTGTCTCGCAAGCATGCCGCGGCGGCGGTCACCCTGGGGGTCGTGCTGGTCGGTGCCGTGGCCTGGGCCGGCGGCTGCTCTGGCGCGCTGGGGGTGCGCACCGTCACCGTGCACGGCACCCGAGCGGTCTCGACGGATGCGGTGCTCGCCGCCGCGGCGGTGCCTGCCGGGGTACCGCTGATCCGGCTGGACACCGCTGGCATCTCCCGCCGGGTCGGGCAGATCCCGGGGGTGCAGCATGCCCGGGTCAGCCGCTCCTGGCCGCACACGGTGCGGATCGACGTGGTGGAGCGCACCCCGCTGGCGGTGCTGCCGCGCGGCTCGGCGTTCTGGCTCGTCGATGCCGAGGGTGTGCTGTTCCAGCAGGTCACTGCCGCGCCGGCCGGGCTGCCCGGGCTGGTGGTGTCACATCCAGCCGCAGACGACCCGGCGCTGCGGGCGGCCCTGGTGGTGATCGGCTCGCTGTCCCCGGCGCTGCGCCTGATGGTGGAGGTGGTGGAGGCGCCGACCCCGGACTCGGTGACCCTCGGCCTGCGGGACGGGCGGACGGTGGTCTGGGGTGGCAGCGGCGACTCCGCCGCGAAGGCCCGCGCCCTCGGCCCGCTGCTGACCCGGCCCGGCTCCACCTACGACGTGAGCACGCCGACGGTGGCCGTGGTCCGCTGACCTACCGTCCGATGTGGACCAGACGCGCGGTGTCCGCGACACGCCGCGCGGTTGCTTGGGATGTCCGCACCGACGGCCTACTGTCGCAGATCAAGTGCTCAGGTTGACATAACTATAAGGGTCTACCTGAGGGTGAGGGTGTCGATCGGGGGATCGCGTGGTCTCGCCTGCCGGCAGCCTCGCCGCCGGGGCTGGCCGGTGCCGGCCGCGGACCCCGCACCGCCGTATGCATCCACCGAGAGGGAACGCCAGCCGTGACACCACCGCACAACTACCTCGCGGTCATCAAGGTCGTCGGCATCGGCGGCGGCGGGGTCAACGCGATCAACCGGATGATCGAGGTCGGGCTGAAGGGCGTCGAGTTCATCGCGATCAACACCGACGCCCAGGCGCTGCTGATGAGCGACGCCGACGTGAAGCTGGACGTCGGCCGGGAGTTGACCCGGGGCCTCGGCGCGGGCGCCAACCCCGACGTCGGCCGCAAGGCGGCCGAGGACCACAAGGAAGAGATCGAAGAGGTCATCAAGGGCGCCGACATGGTCTTCGTGACCGCGGGCGAGGGCGGCGGTACGGGTACGGGCGGGGCACCGG
>JBKOWA010000510.1:0-5415 GCA_046724155.1 Actinomycetota bacterium | reverse complement strand
GCGCGCAGCAGCGCCTCGGCCACCGGCTCCCACCGGGGCATCACGGGGTGGGTCGCCCCCGGCGGCCGCCACCAGCGGACCGGGGCGACCGCCAGCCGCGAGGGCGGCGCAAGCACGTAGTCCCCGGCACCGTGGTAGCTGACCGGCACGCCCGGGGGTACCTCGAAGGTCGGCTCACCGAGCCTGGCCGCGGTGAAGAACAGCCACTCACCCTCCGGGGTGTACGCGACCGGGCCGACCGTTCGACCGGCGGCGCGCAGCGTCTCCAGGGCGCCGCCGGCCACATCCACGGGGGTACGCCAGACGTCGAACAGCTCGCCGGTGGGCAGCACGATGTTCCACGGCTGCGGGCCGTACCACCAGTAGTGGACGGTCTGCTGGTCGACCGTCGCCTCGGTGCCCCAGTTCGGGCTCAGCGGATGCCCAGCGGGCCGGCTGCACCGCAGGTCACGGCAGGAGCAGGCGTCCTCGGCCGGCCGGTGCCGTGCGTTTCGGCGATGCCGCCCGGGAGTGGACAGGTAGTGCGCCGGCGCCAGGCGCCAGCCGCGTTCGGCGTACTCCCGGACGGCGTCTCGCAGCCGGTCAAGCGGGCTGGAGAGCCAGTGCATCTCGCCACTCGTCCTCTCGGGGGTTGCGTCTCGGGGGTGCGTCGCCACGCATGGTCGAGGGGTGGCGCTACGGAACCGCAGCACAGGTTCACCCATCGGAGGTACCTGAAGTTGCAAAAGGCTTGAAAATGTGTGACGCGTTGGGGCGCTCGCGCGTTGACACATATGCAGGGGTAGACGACGGGCAGGAGACGCGCGCGGCGCGGGAGGTACCCATGCTCGAGGAGGACAGCATCGGGGCGAGGGTAGCTGCCGCCCGCAAGTTCCGAGGGTTCACCCAGCGTCGGCTGGCGGACCTCGCACATGTCTCGTACAGCTTGCTCACCAAGGTCGAGTCCGGGCACGTGCCGGCCACCCCGGCCTTCCTCGCCGCGGTGGCGAGGGTGCTCCGGGTCGACATCGTCGAGCTGACCGGCCAGCCGTACCGGGGGCAGACCGCGCGCGAGGACCAGGTGCACGCGACCGTCCCGGAGATCCGCCGGGTGTTGCTGGCCCACAACGTCCCCAGCAACGAGGACGTCCCGCTACCGGACCTGGACGAGCTGGCGATCCAGGTGGCCCGCGCCTCGCGGCTGCGGCAGGCCGCGCGGTACGCCGAGCTCGGCGAGATGGTGCCGGGGCTGATCAACCGGCTCGCGCACAGCGTGCCCCGGTTCGAAGGCACCGCCCAGGAACGGGCGTACGGCCTGCTCGCCGAGGCCTACGGCGCGGCCGACGCGGTGGTGTACAAGCTCGGCTACACCGACCTGTCCTCGCTGGCCGTGGACCGGGTGTGCTGGGCGTCGCTGCGTTCCGGGGACAAGCTGCTGGTCGCCGCCTCGCACTGGCTGCGCTCCTGCTCGTTCCTCACCAGCGGCGCCTACCCCGAGGCGAACGCGCTGCTCACCTGGGCACACGACGATCTCGAGCCGCTGCTGTCCAAGGCCGAGCCGCGGATCTGGTCGGTGTACGGCAGCCTGCACCTGAAGCAGGCCATCGTGGCCGCGCGCAGCAACGAGGCGGACACCGCCTGGGAACACATCACCTACGCCCAGCGCGCGGCGCAGGCGTCCGGCGACAACAACCACTACCAGCTGGCGTTCGGCCCGACGAACGTGCGCATCCACGAGGTGGCGGTGGCGGTCGAGCTGGGCGACGGCGGCGAGGCGATCCGGCGCGCGGAGGGGTTCCAGATGCCGGCCGGAATGTCCGCCGAACGGTCCAGCCATCACTACATCGACCTGGCCCGGGCCTACCTGTGGCAGGGTGACCGCTCGCAGGCGCTGGAGTGCCTGCAGCTGGCCCGCAAGCTGGCCCCGCAGCAGACCAGGTACCACCCCATGGTGCGCGACACCCTGCAGGCGCTGGCCCGCACCGAACGCCGGTCCACCCGCACCCTGCGCGGCTTCGCTGCCTGGGTCGGGCTGCCGGATTAGGAGTGTCCTGTAGATCTTGGTGGCTGCGGGCCGCGCCGCTGAAGATCTACGGGACACGCCCGGTAAGAGGTTGGCCCACGAATCCCGGCTGAGCCGCGCGTGGGCCGGCCAGCGTTTCGTACGCTGGCAGCGTGCAGGCGACGGTGAAGGACTTCGACCCGGCTACCGGGAGCGGCGCGGTGCTGCTCGACGACGGCCGGGAGGTGGCGTTCGACGGGGCCGCGTTCCGGGCCGGCGGGCTGCGCCTGCTGCGCTTCGGCCAGCGGGTCCGGCTGGAGTACGACGGCGGCCGGGTGGTCCTAGTGACCATTCACACGCTGGGCTGATCGGCCCTGCGATGGTGGCGCGCACGGGGGAGGATAGCGGGATACAAAGCCGAGCGAGCTAGGGGCGGGGCCATGACCACGAGCGAAGCCCGGCTGGTCCAGGGCGACCGGGCACTAGCCGACCGGGCACGGGATGACCGGGCACGAGAGGACCGGGCAGTGACAGCGGAGGCCGGGCCGGTCGAGTTACCGGAGGACCGGTTCCTCAACCGCGAGCTGTCCTGGCTTGACTTCAACGCGCGGGTGCTGGCGCTTGCCGAGGACCGCGACCTGCCCCTGCTGGAGCGGGTGAAGTTCCTCGCGATCTTCGCCTCCAACCTGGACGAGTTCTACATGGTGCGGGTGGCCGGGCTGAAGCGCCGGCAGAGCACCGGCCTGTCCGTGCGGTCCCCCGACGGCCTGACCGTGCGCCAGCAGCTGGCCCGGATCGCCAGCCGGACCCAGGACCTGGTCCAGCGGCAGGCGGCCTGCTTCTTCGCCGAGGTGGCTCCGGCGCTGGAGGCCGCCGGCGTCCGGATCCTGCACTGGGACGCGCTGCCCTCTGCCGAGCAGGACCGGCTGCACACCTACTTCCGGGAGCAGGTGTTCCCGGTGCTCACCCCGCTCGCGGTGGACCCCGCGCACCCGTTCCCCTACATCAGCGGCCTGTCGCTGAACCTGGCTGTGGTGGTCCGGGAGTCGTCCGGCGGGGCGGAGCGGTTCGCCCGGGTGAAGGTGCCGAACAACGTGCCCCGTTTCGTCACGGTGCGTGACAGTAGCGGGCTGGCTGCGACGTTCCTGCCGATCGAGGACCTCATCGGAGCCCACCTGTCCCAGCTCTTCCCCGGCATGGAGATCGCCGAGCAGCACGTCTTCCGGGTCACCCGCAACGCCGACCTGGAGGTGGAGGAGGACCGCGACGAGGACCTGCTGCAGGCGCTGGAGCGGGAGCTGGCCCGCCGCCGCTTCGGCCCGGTGGTGCGGCTGGAAGTGGCCGACACGATGGCACCGCGGGTGCTCGACCTGCTGGTCCGTGAGCTGGAGGTGCACCCGGACGACGTGCTGGAGGTGCCCGGCCTGCTCGACCTGTCCGCGCTGTGGCAGCTGTACGACGTGGACCGGCCGGAGCTGAAGTACGAGCCGTTCGTGCCGGCCACCCACCCCGCGCTGGCCGAGGGCGAGACCCCGCGCAGCGTGTTCAACATGCTGCGCGAGGGCGACGTGCTGGTGCACCACCCGTACGACTCGTTCGCCACCAGCGTGCAGCGGTTCATCGAGAAGGCCGCGGACGACCCGTACGTGCTGGCCATCAAGCAGACGCTGTACCGCACCTCCGGCGACTCGCCGATCGTGGACGCGCTGATCGACGCGGCCGAGGCGGGCAAGCAGGTGGTGGTGCTGGTTGAGCTCAAGGCCCGGTTCGACGAGCAGGCGAACATCAGCTGGGCCCGGGCGCTGGAGAAGGCCGGCTGCCACGTGGTGTACGGCCTGGTCGGGCTGAAGACGCACTGCAAGACCGCACTGGTGGTGCGCCAGGAGGCCGGCACCATCCGGCGGTACTGCCACATCGGCACCGGCAACTACAACCCGAAGACCGCTCGGATGTACGAGGACATGGGCCTGCTCACCGCGGACCCGGCGGTCGGCGCCGACCTCACCGACCTGTTCAACGTGCTCACCGGGTACTCCCGGCAGACGTCGTACGGCACCCTGCTGACGTCCCCGAACGGCATCCGGCGGGGCATCGTGGAACGGGTCGACCGGGAGATCGCGGTGGCCAAGGCCGGCCGCCCGGCCCGGGTGCGGATCAAGGTGAACTCCCTGGTCGACGAGGCCGTGATCGACGCCCTGTACCGGGCGAGCCGGGCCGGTGTCGAGGTGGACCTGGTCGTGCGCGGCATCTGCACGCTGCGGCCCGGCGTGCCGGGGCTGTCCGAACGGATCCGGGTGCGGTCGATCGTCGGCCGGTACCTGGAGCACTCCCGGGTGTTCCACTTCGGCAACGGCGGCCAGGACGAGTACTGGTTCGGCAGCGCCGACATGATGCACCGCAACCTGGACCGGCGGGTCGAGGTGCTGGTCCGCATCGACTCCGAGGCGGCCCGCAAGCAGCTCGGCGACGTCCTCGACCTGTCCACCGCGCAGGACATCAGCTGCTGGCAGCTGACGCCCGATGGCTCCTGGCGGCGCGGCGGCATCCCGGTGAACGGCGCGTGCCGGGACTTCCAGCTCGAACTGATGCGGCGGCACACCGAGCATGGTGAATGAGCCGACCCGGCTGTCCCTGCCGCCCGGCCTGGACCTGCCCGACACGGTGCAGATCCGGGGCCTCGAGCTGCTTGTCGAGTCCACCGCGGAGTCGCAGGTGTCCACCTGGGACACCGCCGACGGGCGGCTTGAGCGTAGCCAGGTCTCCCTGTCGCACCGGGACGACGAGTGGGTGCTGCGGCTGCCGGACAGCGAGGTGCGGGCGCCGGGCAGCCCGCACCGGATGCCGAGCGAGCTGCGCGCGCTGCTCACCGGCTGGGTACGCACCGCCCGGCTCCAGCTGACCCGCACCGAGCGCACCCATCGCACCGGCTACCGGCTCGCTGACGCGGACGGCGTCACCACGGCGCACCTCACCGAGGAGCTGGTGTCCACCTGGTACCACCCGGCGGCTGGCGGCGAGGCCACCGGTACCGGTGAAACGGCTGAGATCAGTGGAACACCCGAGACCAGTGGAGCAGCCGGAACCGGTGGAACGGCCGAGACCAGTGAAACAGCTGAGACCGGTGAAACACCCGAGACCACTGAAACAGCCGAGACCACCGAAACAGCCGAGACCACCGAAACAGCCGAGACCAGCGAAACAGCTGAGACCAGCGAAACAGCCGAGACCACTGAAACAGCGGGGACTGGGACCGCGCTGGGACCACCGGCCAGCACCCAGCGGGTGATCATCGTGCAGGCCGGTCCGCGCGACTCCGCCCGGCTCGTCCAGATGCTGACCGATGCGGGCGCGACGGCACTGCCGGCGGCCGAGGCCACCCATGGCAAGGCGACCGCCAGGCGTCATGGCACCGCCCCGGGTGCGCTGCCGGGGCC
>JBKOWA010000204.1:0-2893 GCA_046724155.1 Actinomycetota bacterium | reverse complement strand
CCGCTGCCCGGCCTGCCCGGTGGCGGCCAGCTGCGCCTGGCGGCTGGCCGGCAGCCCGCCGTACCAGGGGCCGACCCGGACGCCGCAGCGGTTCGCCGGCACCGACCGCCAGGTGCGCGGCCTGCTGCTGGACGTGCTGCGCCGGCAGCCCGGCCCGGTGACCGTCGATCTGCTGGACGCGGCCTGGCACGACGGGGCCCAGCGCGCCCGCGCCCTCGACGGCCTGGTCGTCGACGGGCTGGTCGACCCGCTGCCCGACGGCCGGTTCGCCCTCCCCGGCGGCTGACCGGTCACCCGGTCCACCGGCACCCGTTGGCCGCCAACCCGGCCACCGGCACCGCAGCAGGCGTCACCCCGGCAGCGTCACGCCCCGGCTACGGCAGCCCCGCAGGCGGCACTGCAGCCACCGGCAGCGTCGCCCCGGCCGCGGCTGTCACCCCGGCAGCCGGGGCAGCAGCAGGCGCGCCACGTCCAGCGCCCGGCTGACCGGTGACCAGGCCGCGCCGGGGGCCCACTCCTCGGCCGACCACACGTCGGACAGCACGGCCTTGACGAACCCCCATGCCACCACCCGGTCCACCGGCATTGCCAGCTCGCCGGCCAGCTGCTCGACCCGCGCGGGCACCAGCGCGGTCAGCGCCGGGTCGCGGTCGTCCGGGTCCGGGTTGTACAGCAGCGCGCCGATCTCATAGCCCGGGTCACCGACGATGCCGTGCGGGTCGATGGCCAGCCAGGGCTCGCGCGTGCCGCGCAGGATGTTGTCGTGGTGCAGGTCACCGTGCAGCACAACCCGCCGGGCGGCCGACCCGCACAGCTCCCGCATCAGCCCGCCGGCCCGCACCACCAGGTCCAGCGGCAGCGGCCCGGCCTGGCCGTGCACCGCCGAGTAGCGGTCGAACGCCGCCGCCTGGGCCGCCGCCTCGGGGAGCACCCCCTCTGCGAGCACCTCCGCTGGGCGCACCCCCGCTGGGAGCACCCCCTCTGCGAGCACCGCCCCCGGAAGCGGGCACCCGTCCGGTGCCGGCACGTGCAGCTCCCGCATCACGCTCATCGCCGCGGAGGTCGCCTCGGCGTCGGTGACCGGCACCAGGTCCCGCAGCCGCCAGCCCGGGGTGATCCGCTCCAGCAGCAATGCGCCGCGGCCCAGGTCCGCCCGCAGCAGCCGAGCCACCCCATGCCCACCGAAGGCGGCCAGCGCGGGAGCCTCCCGGGCCAGCGACCCACCGGTCGGCACCCCCAGCTTGAGCACCGCCGGCGTCCCGTCCCCGCAGGTGACCGCGACCACGTAGTGGTACGACAGCTCGAAGGGCGCGCCGACCGTCAGCTCCCAGTCGCGGGCCACGCCGGCCAGGATGCCCGGCAGGCCGGCGAGCCAGCGGCGGCCGGCCTCGCCCCAGGCGCCCACCACGTTGCGGGCCAACGCCTGCGTGATCACGCCGTCGCAGGGTAGCCGCCGCGGAACGGCCGAAGGCCCGGCCCCACCACGGGGAGCCGGGCCTTCACGCGCCCTGCCTGGCGTGCCTAGTTGGCCATACCGGTGTCCGCGATGTTGGCCGGAACCGCGTCCGGCACCACGATCGGCTTGGGCTCACCGCGGAAGCTGAACCCGGTCTGCTCACCCGACTCGTCGGTGACCACGTCCACCACCACGATCTGGCCGGGCTGCAGCTCGCCGAACAGGATCTTCTCGCTCAGCGGGTCCTCGATCTCGCGCTGGATGGACCGGCGCAGCGGCCGGGCACCCAGCACCGGGTCGTACCCACGCTTGGCCAGCAGCCTCTTGCCGGCGTCGGTGACCTCCAGCGACATGTCCTTGTTCTTCATCTGCACGTCCACCCGGGCCAGCATCATGTCCACGATGCGGACGATCTCCTCCTCGGTGAGCTGGTGGAAGACGATGGTGTCGTCGATCCGGTTCAGGAACTCGGGCCGGAAGTGCTGCTTCATCTCGTCCTGGACCCGCTGCTTCATCCGCTCGTAGTCGCCCTTGTCGTCGCCGGAGCGCTGGAAGCCCAGGCTCACCGCCTTGGCGATGTCGCGGGTGCCGAGGTTGGTGGTCAGGATGATGACCGTGTTCTTGAAGTCCACGATGCGGCCCTGGCCGTCGGTCAGCCGGCCGTCCTCCAGCACCTGCAGCAGGGTGTTGAAGACGTCCGGGTGGGCCTTCTCCACCTCGTCGAACAGCACCACCGAGAACGGCTTGCGGCGCACCTTCTCGGTGAGCTGGCCGCCCTCGTCGTAGCCCACGTACCCGGGCGGCGCACCGACCAGCCGGGACACCGTGTAGCGGTCGTGGAACTCGGACATGTCGAGCTGGATCAGCGCGTCCTCGTCACCGAACAGGAACTCCGCCAGCGCCTTGGACAGCTCGGTCTTACCGACCCCGGACGGGCCGGCGAAGATGAACGAGCCGCTGGGCCGCTTCGGGTCCTTCAGGCCGGCCCGGGTGCGCCGGATTGCCTGCGAGACCGCCTTGATCGCCTGCTCCTGGCCGACGATCCGCTTGTGCAGCTCCTCCTCCATGCGCAGCAGCCGGGAGGTCTCCTCCTCGGTGAGCTTGAAGACCGGGATGCCGGTCCACGAGCCGAGCACCTCGGCGATCTGCTCGTCGTCCACCTCGGCGACCACGTCCATGTCGCCGGCCTTCCATTCCTTCTCCCGCTGCGCCTTCTCGGCCAGCAGGGTCTTCTCCCGGTCGCGCAGCGCGGCCGCCTTCTCGAAGTCCTGCGCGTCGATCGCGGACTCCTTCTCCCGGCGCACCTGGGCGATCCGCTCATCGAACTCGCGCAGGTCCGGCGGCGCGGTCATCCGCTTGATCCGCATCCGGGAGCCGGCCTCGTCGATCAGGTCGATCGCCTTGTCCGGCAGGAACCGGTCGGAGATGTAGCGCTCG
>JBKOWA010000159.1:0-5190 GCA_046724155.1 Actinomycetota bacterium | reverse complement strand
GACGAAGACACCGCGCTGTCCGTGGTGCAGGTGTGCCGACCAGGCGGGACCAGCCAACCTGGGTACGAAGATGAGGAACAGCAGCGCGAACACCGTGGACGCCCACATGAGGCCGGTGAGCGGCCCACCTTCTGTGCCGCTCGGTGCCGGTCTCGTCGGCAGGTCGCCGAGTGTGTCGAACTCCTTCTTACTGATCGACATGTTCCCCTCCAGCGCCGGCTCGAACTCGACGAGGCCCTCCGGCACCTCGTGGCGGCGAGATGATGAGGCGTTCGGGGCGCACCTCAATGACGACGTCGGGCATCCGACTGAGCGCTTCTACGACCTCGGTGAGGTGTTTGTAGAGTACGGCCGGGGCGCGTGGCTCGAGGCAGCGGAGCCAGAGGTGTTGTCCGATCGTGTTCTGCCGTCTGCGGCGAGACGAACTCGGCGTTGTGAGAGACCAGGGCCGCGCCGCGGTCGGCGGCGTAGACGGCGAGGGCGTCGTCTGGCGCGTCGTGGAGGTTCGCCTCGGCCGCCGATCCGCCGGACGACCGCGGGCTCGACCAGCCGGATCTCCCGCCAGTAGTTGATCTGTCGCACGGTGACACCGGCGAGGCGAGCGGCGATCTCGGGGGTCGCGGCGAGCAGGTCGTCTTGGGGAAGGTCGTCCACGATCTCAGTGTGCAGCATGCCGCGAGCCTGACGGGGCAGGCTCGCGGCGACGAGGGCGCCCTGGCCGGCAACATCAAGCCCGAACCGCTGCCCCCGGGACGCGGTCGCCTGGTCACCCCGCCGCAGCACCAAACTCATCCAGACCGCGTACCTGCCACCGGTTGGCTGACTCCCGGCTGGCCGCGCGCCCGCTGCCTGCGGGCCGGATCCGGGGTCATACCTGGTCATACTCGGAAGATGAAGACGGCGATCTCCATCCCAGACGATACGTTCAACGAAGCCGAGCGCTACGCCGCCGAGCTCGGCATAAGCCGCTCCGAGTTCTTCACGACAGCCGCCCGACACTACATCCAAGAACTGGACGCCCAGTCCCTGACCGCGCGGATCAACGCCGCGCTGGCCCTCGCGGGCTCCGACGAGTCCTCCCAGGCTGCGGTGCGTGCCGGCCGGCGTGTCCTAGCCGATGGCGACGATTGGTGATCACTCACAGAGACAGCCACTGGGCTGACCGGGGGGCCCTATCGAGGACGGCGCAAGGACGGCGACGAGGCGACCGCCATAGACAATACGCTATAGTGGTGGAGTGTCTGTCACAGCCGGTTCAGCCGGTGCGCTGCTGCGCGAGGCCCGTCGACGGGCGAAGCTGTCTCAGTCCGAGCTAGCCAGACGGGCCGGGGTCGCGCAGAGTGTGATCAGTGCCTACGAATCAGGTCATCGTCAGCCATCGATGCTGACGTTGGCTGCGATGGTCGAGGCGGCTGGCTTCGACCTCCATCTCGATCTACGCCGGCCCCGGCCGTCGCTGCATCGGCTGTCTGGCCCACTGGGGCGCCGGGTGCGTGGGCAGCGTGCCCGGTTGATCAAGACCGCCGGCCGGTATGGGGTGTCGAACGTGCGTGTGTTCGGCAGCGTGGCTCGCGGCGAGGAGGATCTCGACAGCGACATCGACCTGCTTGTGGACCTGCCCAGCGATCTTGGATTGCTTGGTCTTGGGCGTCTCCAGCACGAGTTGGAGACGATGCTGGGGGCCCGGGTGGATCTCGTACCGGCCGAGGGGCTCAAGCCGCAGATCCGCGAAATGATCAACGACGATGTGGTCATGCTGTGACTCGCCGAGAGCGTCAACGGCTGGCCGACATCGACATCGACATCGACATCGCAGCTATCAGGCGGCACCTCACTCGGGGTGACTTGTCCGACGGCCTCATCTTCGACGCTGTACGGGTCCGGTTGATCGAGATCGGCGAAGCAGTCAAGGCGATCCCGCGGGAGTTGCTCGATCGTGAACCGACAATCCCCTGGGACCAAGTAGCGGGCATGCGTGATCGTCTCGCCCACCACTATTTCGACACCCCCCACACCATCCTTCAAGCCACCGTGACCCACGACCTCCCAGAACTTGAACAGGCAGTCCACAACCTCACCAAATACATCGGCAACGACTGATCCGGAACGCGCGGACTGCACCTGAACTTTCGTCACCGACCGCCAGCCTCTTACCGTGACACTTCGTTGGCCGGCTCTCCGTTACCCCTATGCGGCATCGTCTCGCCACAGTGCCGCGACCGGCACCGCCCACAGGCGCTCCCCCAGGGGCAGCAGCTGGCGGCCGGCGTGCACGACCAGACCTACCGTGAAGCGGGAGCCTAGCCGGTCGCGGAGCATGGCAAGGTGCCGGGCGTGGCGTTCGGTCGGGGTGGCGGTGAGCTTGAGCTCGAGGCCGGCGACCTGCGCGGTCCGCCGGTCCTCGACGATGAGGTCGATCTCGGCGCCGTTGCGGTCCCGCAGATGCGCGAGGTCCACCGTGCGCTCGCTCCACCCGGCCTGCTTGTACACCTCGGTGATCACCATGGTCTCGAACAGCGCGCCGGCGACCCTGCCGTCGGCGGTGGCGCCGAACTCGGCCTCGCCGGCGCCGATGACGTCGGCGGCCAGGCCGGTGTCCCGGACCACGATCTTCGGTCGGCGCTTCGCCCTGGTGGTTGCGCTGGTCGCCCAGGCAGGCACCTGCTGTACCAGGTACAGCGCCTCCAGCAGGGCCAGGTAGTTTCCCGCCGTGTCGCGGGACAGGGCCGCATCCCCGGCGACATCCGAGAGCACCAACTCCTGCCCGGTGCGGGCGCATAGCAGGCGCAGCATCCGGCGAAGCTCGGTCTCCATCCGGACATCCGCCAGCGGCCGGAGCGCCTCGCGCGAGACGACGTCCGCAACGTACGCCTCGAACCAGTTGCGTCGCTGCCGCCCGCGCAGTCCCTCGGTGACAATCTCCGGGTAGCCACCTTCCAGGATCACCTCGGCCAGGTCAGCCCGGCTGGGCGTTGCGGTCGCCGGCCGGGGTGGCCACGCCGAGGGCTCGAAGAGCCGGTCCACGAAGGTCTCCCGGACGCCGCGACGCTCACCGAGGGACAGCGGCCACAGCTCCAACCGGCCGGTGCGGCCGGCCAGCGTCTCGGCGGCGCTGCGGTCGGCCAGGTAGTTGGCCGATCCGGTCAGGAGCAGTTGCCCGCGGTCCCGGTGCAGATCGACCCGCTGCTTGACGGCGAGCAGGAAGCCGCGACCGGCCCGCTGGAACTCATCGACGGCGGCCGGCCGCGGCAGCACCTCCACGAAGCCGACCGGGTCTTCGGTAGCCCGCTGCAGCGTGGCCTCGTCGTCGAAGGTGAACCGCGAGCCCTCAGGAAGGTCCAGCAGGCTGCGGACCAGGGTCGTCTTCCCGGTCTGGCGGGCACCGCCCAGCACGACCACCCGGAACGATCCGATCAGCTCCGCCACCCGTGCCGTGATGTGGCGCCCGAGGATGGCCATGACACAACGCTACTCGGCAAAACGCTGCCCCACTAGTTTACAAAACGCTGAACTCCTACCTTACAAAACGCTGAGCTCCTAGTTGGCAAGGTGACGATCTTACGCACCCGGTGGCCGGCTGACCGCGCGGGCCGGCCGGCCGCCGCGCTCGATCTCGGCCATCATCAGCCGTAACGACCGCGACCGCTTCGCCGCGGGCAGCCTGGCCAGCGCGGCCTGGGCGTGCGCGACGCCGCCGGCCCGGTCGCCGGCTCGGGCCAGCATCAGCCCGCGGTGCAGCTCGATGTGGGTGGCGAACCGCGGCAGGGTCGCCGGCCGGGCGCGGTCGGCCGCCTCCTGCGCATGGCTGGCCCGGGCCTGGTCGCCGAGCCGGGAGAAGAGCATCGAGGCGAACGTCCAGAACCGCCACTCGGGCACCGCGAAGTCGCTGATCTGGTCGGACGAGCCGACCAGCTCCAACTCGCGCTCGGCGCGTTCCATCAGCTCGACGGCGGTGCCGGCGTCGCCATCCGCGCCGGCCACGTGGGCCAGCGCGACCACTGCGTTGAGCCGTCCGAGCGAGGGCGTGTCACCGGCCAGTGCGAGGGCCTTCCGGGCGAGCGCCCGCGCGCAGGGTAACTCCGCGGCCTCATAGGCCAGCGCGAGCGCGGCCCGGCCGCGCACCCACACCCGGGGGGCCAGGTCGGCGGACCGCTCGGCCAGGTCGGCGGCCAGCCGGTACCACTGGACCGCGCCGCCCCGACCGGAGTAGGCCGGCAGCGTCTTGCCGTAGACCGTCATCAGCCGGGCCGCCGGCGCCCACACCGTGCCGTCATCGACGTGCTGGGTCAGCAGCACCATGTCCTTGACCAGCCGGGCGCTCAGCTCCGCGGCGCCAACGGTCATGTAGTCGCGGCCGTAGGCCTCGGCCCGGGTCCACCACTCCTCGACCGGCGCCCGGGCGGTCAACGCACCCGTGAACGCGCTGTGCAGCACCTCGGCCAGCACCAGCGGCGCAACCACGCCGGACGGCAGGCCGGTGAGCAGGGTGCGGCAGCTCGCGTCGCCGCTGTCCAGCGCCCGTTCGTACGCCAGCACGACGTCCGCCGTCGCCCGCCGTCGCCCGGTCTCCACGTTCGACAGGTGGTACCGGCTGTAGTTGGTCACCCGGGCCATGGCAGACAGGCTGACGCCGGCCGCCTCGCGTGCCGAGCGCAGCCTCGCACCGATGTGCTCCGTCATCGGCCAGCCCCGGGAGATGAAAACCACTGAAAACAATCAGCTACTAGACCATCACCCCGCGTTATGGAGACCCTAATCCACATGAAGCCCACCCGGCAGGCCCACGGCACTCCAAGGAGAACCCGAACGGGTGGAACCCGCCGCGGGAGCGCACTGATCTCGGGTGCTACCGGCCATCGGGCCCGGCCGCCGGTGGCGCCCGAGGTTGCGGCCCGGATCGTGGCCTGGCGGGCGGCCGGCGCGCAGGTCGCCGACATCGCCCACAACGTCGGCCTGACCCCCGGCGAGGTGCTGGATGTGCTGCGCTCGGCCGAGCGCAGCGCGCCGATGCGGGACAGCGCCTGCTGACGGGTAGGCGGGCCGGGGCAGGCCGGGCTCCATGTCAGAGCCCAACAGGCTCTCAGGGGCCGGCGGGCAGCTCCGGACGCCGGCCGGGCCGCCAGCGGCGGCGGCGACCGCGGGGCAGCACCACGGCGGTCACCAGCACGGCCACCGCTATCAGCGTGGCGC
>JBKOWA010000239.1:0-4627 GCA_046724155.1 Actinomycetota bacterium | reverse complement strand
GCCTCGACGAACTGGTCGGCCAGCAGCACCTGCTGGCGCCCGGCGCGCCGCTGCGCCAGCTCGTCGGCGGCGCCTCGCCGATGTCGGTGATCCTGTGGGGCCCGCCCGGCTCCGGCAAGACCACCATCGCGCACGTGGTCTCGCACGCCACCCGGCGGCGGTTCGTCCCGCTGTCCGCGCTGAACGCCGGCGTCAAGGACGTCCGCGCGGTGATCGAGGAGGCCCGCCGCGACCTGGGCCTGACCGGCCGGCAGACGGTGCTGTTCATCGACGAGGTGCACCGTTTCAGCAAGACGCAGCAGGACTCGCTGCTCGCCGCGGTCGAGGACCGCACGGTGACGCTGCTCGCGGCCACCACCGAGAACCCGTACTTCTCGGTCGTCTCGCCGCTGCTGTCCCGGTCGGTCCTGCTCACCCTGCACCCGCTGTCCGACGGGGACGTCCGCGAGCTGGTGCGCCGGGCGCTGGCCGGCGAGCGCGGGCTGGCGGGCGCCGTCAGCCTGGACGCGGACGCCGAGGAGCACCTGCTCCGGATGGCCGGCGGCGACGCCCGCAAGGCGCTGACCGCGCTGGAGGCGGCCGCCGGCTCGGCGCTCGCGGCCGGCGGGGACCGGGTGGACCTGGCCACCCTGGAGCGGGCCATCGACACCGCCGCGGTGCGCTACGACCGGGACGGCGACCAGCACTACGACGTGGCCAGCGCGCTGATCAAGTCGGTCCGCGGCTCCGACGTGGACGCCGCGCTGCACTACCTGGCGCGGATGATCGAGGCGGGCGAGGACCCCCGGTTCATCGTCCGCCGGCTGGTCATCCTGGCCAGCGAGGACATCGGGATGGCCGACCCGACCGCGCTGACCACCGCGGTGGCGGCCATGCACGCGGTGCAGTTCATCGGGATGCCGGAGGCCTCGCTCACCCTCTCGCAGGCGGTGATCCACCTGGCCACCGCGCCGAAGTCCAACTCCGCGACCACGGCGATCGGCGCCGCGCTGGCCGACGTGCGCGCCGGGCTGGCCGGCCCGGTGCCGGCCCACCTGCGGGACGCGCACTACCGCAGCGCGGCCAAGCTCGGGCACGGCGCCGGGTACCGCTACGCCCACGACGAGCCCGGCGGGGTGGCCGCCCAGCAGTACGCCCCGGATGCGGTGCACGGCCGGGACTACTACCGGCCGTCCGGGCACGGCGCCGAGCGGCCGCTGGCCCAGCGGGTGGCCGCTCTGCGCCGCATCCTGCGCGGCGCCGCCGACCAGGACTGAGCACCTGGTCGGCGGCACCCTCGGCCGGCAAGCCGGTGACCGGACCGGGCGGACGGGCCTGGCCCGCTCAGCCCAGCGGCACCCAGCCCTGCCGGGCCAGCGTGCCCAGGTCACTGGCCAGCAGCCCGCCCTCGAACAGCGTCCACAGCGTGCCGCCGACCACCAGGGAGCGCCGGGCCGGCTGGTACGGCTGGGCGGTCGGAGGCTGCAGGGTGCCGACCTCGGTGAGGCCGCCGTCGTGCACGGCCAGCACCAGGGCACCGCTGGTCGGCCCGGTCACCGGGAGCACCAGCGTGCCGGTGGCCGGCCAGTACAGGAACGCGTGCGGGTCGTAGTTCGCCTCCGAGTAGCCGCCACCGAGCACGTACCGGGCGGTGCGCGCCGGCCGCGTCGGGTCGGCCACGTCGAACAGCGACACCAGCATGCCTTCCGGCCGGCGGCCCTGCGGGTCCACCTCCTGCCCGACCCCGAGCAGCCGGTTGCCGGCCAGCGGGTGCAGGTACGCCGAGAACCCGGTCAGCTCCAGCTTGCCGGTCACCCGCGGCCGGGCCGGGTCGCGCAGGTCGAGCACGTACAGCGGGTCGGTCTGCCGGAACGTGACCACGTACCCGACCGGGCCGAGGAAGCGCACCGCGTACACCCGCTCGCCGCGGCCCAGCCCGCCGACGCTGCCGGTCACCGCCAGCCGCGCGTCGTGCCGGGTCAGCACCCACACCGAGTTCTGGGTGCCGCCCTGCGGGTTCCGGGTGCCGCCCGGTGGGCTGTTGCCCGCCGGGCCGAGCGGGACGGGCGCGGCGGTGGTGGTGGCCAGCCGCAGGTGCCCGTCGAACTCCGACAGCGAGTACTGGTTGAGCAGCCAGCCTGGCACCGACCCGGAGGCGACGAACGCCGGCCGTCCCGCCCCGGAGATGTCGAACTGGTAGATCTCGGTGCGGCCGTCCGGGCCACCCGGCCCGGGCCGGGCCGGGGCGTCCAGCGCGATCGGCCCGCCCCAGTACCGCCAGCGCTGGTCGTTGGCCACGTACAGGCTGGTCTGGCTGGCGTACACGGTGTCGCCGTCGGCCGCGACCGAGACCGGGTCGCCGCTGCCCAGCGGCCCGGCCAGGTCCAGCGTCAGCACCGTCAGCAGCGCGGCGCCGGAGAACTCCGCCGGGGTGCTGACCGCGTCGCAGCCCACCCGCCCGCCGCTGGTCCGGCCGTCCCGCTGCAGCTGGTAGCGCGGCAGCCAGGCGTCGAGCTCCGCGCGGTCGATGACCCGCTGGTTGGCGGCAGTGCGCTGCCGGTCGGTGCCGTTGCGCTGGTACGGGAACTGCAGCCGGGGCGTCGAGCTGAGCACCACCCGGGCGGTCGACCCCACCATCCGGGCATCGACGTACCGGCCGTCGAACGTCAGCCTGCCGGTCACCCGGGGCGCACCGGCCAGGTCCACCTGCACCAACACCAACACCGACCCGCCGGGCGCCGGCGTCCCGCCCTCCGGCGCCAGCCCGGGAATGTAGTCGGCGTGGGCCAGCACCAGCGCGCGGTCACCGGCCAGCAGCAGCTCGGCGTCGAAGTACGCCGGGTCGCTATACCCGGGGTCGTTGTACCGGGGGCCGCCGTCCAGCTGGACGGTGCCGGTGACCCGGTGGGTGGCCGCGTCCACCACCTGCAGCCGACCGGCGTGCACCGTGACGATCCGCCGGCCGTCGGTCTTGACCAGGTCCGGCTCGTCGACGCCGGCCTCCTGCACGTTGGTGGTGGAGTGCTCGGGTGGTGGCGTGGCGGCCGGTGCCGCGGCCCGGTCCTCCGCCACGCCCGGCGCGCCCGCCGCCGGGTAGGCGTACTTCGAGCCCCCGAAGCCGAGCCCGTACGGGCCGACCGCACGCCGGGCCGCGCCCCGCAGCTGGCGCAGCAGGTCGTCGCAGGAGGAGAACGACACCAGCCGGAAGGGCGCGCCCTGCAGCACCGGCCGGCCACCCGGCGGGGCCGGTGGCTGCCAGGGCGGTGCCGTCCCGGTGCAGCCGGCCAGGGCCAGCAGTGGGGCCAGCAGCGCCGTGCCGAGGGCCAGACCCGCCGAACCGCTTCGTCGCGTGCACTGTCGCATGCCGGCTAGACACCGCTGCCGGCACCGAGGTTGCCCGGCGGCGGCCAGCTGCAGCCGGGAGAAACCCGGGCGGTAGGGTCGCCACCAACTCGGCCAACCCCCGACAGGAGCCCCTGGGAGTCTGCGTGTCCGGTGGTGAGATCGCGGCGGTCATCGCCGCGGTGGCGTTCGTGTTCCTGGTGGGCCTGCTCGCGGTGCCGATCCTCAAGCTCGGCCGGACGCTGGACGAGGCGACGGTGGCCATCCGGAAGGCGCACGAGGGCGCGCAGCCGATCCTGACCAACGCCAACGAGACGGTCAGCCAGGTCAACAGCCAGCTCGCCAGGGTCGAGGGCATCACCGTGAACGCCCAGGCGGTGTCGAGCAACGCCGCGGCACTCAGCTCGCTGTTCGCCACCACCCTGGGCACCCCGGTGGTGCGGCTCGCCGCGTTCTCCTACGGGGTCCGCCAGGCGGCGGCCAAGCGTCGCCGGTCGGACGTGACGAAGCGGGTCCGCGAGCAGCTGCGGGCCGAGCGCCGGGCCCGCCGCGGCGGTGCCCGGTGAAACGTCTCTTCTGGTTGTGGCTGGGCGCGGTACTGGGCGTCCTGGCGTTCCGTTGGCTGGCGAGGAAAGCGGAAGCGCTCAGGCCCTCCGGTATCGCATCCTCGATAGGCAACCTGGCGGAGTCCGTCCGGGACTTCGCCGACGACGTCCGCGAGGCGATGAGCCAGCGGGAGTACGAGCTACGCGAGGGCACCGGGCTGGACGGCAGGCTCGGCGCCAAGCCGGAGGATTTCGAGCAACTGTGAACACCGAGGACATCCGCCAGCGCTTCCTGCGGCACTTCCAGTCCAACGGACACGAGGTGGTGCCCAGCGCACCGCTGCCCTCCGACGACCCCACCCTGCTGTTCGTCGCCGCCGGCATGGTCCCGTTCAAGCCGTACTTCAGCGGCCACCTGACCCCGCCCTGGCCGCGGGCCACCAGCGTGCAGAAGGTGCTGCGCACCGTCGACATCGACGAGGTCGGGCGGACCAGCCGGCACTGCTCGTTCTTCCAGATGAACGGCAACTTCAGCTTCGGCGACTACTTCAAGGCCGGCGCCATCCGGTACGCCTGGGACCTGCTGACCAAGCCCGTCGCCGACGGCGGCTACGGGCTGCCGGAGTCGAGGCTGTGGGCCACCGTCTACCTCGACGACGACGAGGGCGAGCGGCTGTGGCGGACCGAGGCGGGCCTGCCGGCGGAGCGGATCCAGCGCCGCGGGATGGTCGACAACTTCTGGTCGATGGGCGTGCCTGGCC
>JBKOWA010000064.1:0-3829 GCA_046724155.1 Actinomycetota bacterium | reverse complement strand
GTCCAGGCCCTTCTCCGCCGTGAGCGGGCGGAACGTCGCCTCCACGTAGTCCACGAGCTGCACCAGCGCGATCCGGGTCGGGCTGACGTCCATCTTGCCGGCCTCGACCTTCGACAGGTCCAGGATGTCGTTGATCAGCTGCAGCAGGTCCGAGCCGGCCGAGTGGATCGTGCGGGCGAACTCCACCTGCTCGCCGGTCAGGTTCCCGGAGGGGTTGTCGGACAGCAGCTTGGCCAGGATGAGCAGCGAGTTCAGCGGGGTGCGCAGCTCGTGCGACATGTTGGCGAGGAACTCGGACTTGTACCGCGAGGACAGCGACAGCTGCTCGGCCCGCTCCTCGAGGGTGCTCCGGGCCTGCTCGATCTCGACGTTCTTGACCTCGATGGCCCGGTTCTGCGCGGCCAGCAGCTTGGAGCGCTCGGCCAGCTCCGAGTTGGTCTTGCGCAGCTCCTCCTGCTGGCCCTGCAGCTGCTCGGACCGTTCCTGCAGCTCCTGGGCCAGCCGCTGGGACTCGGCCAGCAGCTCCTCGGTGCGCGAGTTGGCGATGATCGTGTTCACCGTGACGCCGATGTTCTCGGTGAGCTGGTCCAGGAACGCCAGGTTCACGTCGGACAGCTCGACGAAGCTGGCCAGCTCGATCACGGCCAGCACCAGGTCCTCGAACAGCACCGGCAGCACCACGATCGACACCGGCGGCGCGGAGCCGAGCCCGGAGGAGACCCGCACGTAGTCGGGCGGCACGTCGGAGATCACGATCGGCTTGCGCTCCAGCGCCGCCTGCCCGACCAGCGACTCCCCGATGGCGAACCGGTCCGGGTGCCCGTCCCGGATGCAGCCGTAGGAGGCGATCAGCCGCAGCTGGGTGCCGGCCCGGTCGTCCGGCTCGGCCAGGAAGAACGCGCCGTACTGGGCGTTCACCACCGGGGTCAGCTCGGACATGATCAGCTCCGCGACGGCCGGCAGGTCGCGCTTGCCCTGCATCAGGCCGGACACCCGGGCCAGGTTGGTCTTCAGCCAGTCCTGTTCGCGGTTGGTCCGGGTGGTCTCCCGCAGGTTCTTGATCATCCGGTTGATGTTGTCCTTGAGGTCGGCCACCTCGCCGGACGCGTCCACCGTGATCTGCCGGGTCAGGTCGCCGGCGGTCACCGCGGTGGCCACCTCCGCGATCGCCCGCACCTGGGTGGTGAGGTTGCCGGCCAGCTCGTTCACCGACTCGGTCAGCCGCTTCCAGGTGCCGGAGATGCCCTCGACCTCCGCCTGCCCGCCGAGCTGGCCCTGCGAGCCCACCTCCCGCGCCACCCGGGTCACCTCGGCGGCGAACGCGGACAGCTGGTCGACCATCGTGTTGATCGTGGTCTTCAGCTCCAGGATCTCGCCCCGGGCGTCCACGTCGATCTTCTTGGTCAGGTCGCCGAGCGCCACCGCGGTGGTCACCTGGGCGATGTTGCGGACCTGGTTGGTCAGGTTGTTCGCCATCGAGTTGACGTTCACGGTCAGGTCTTTCCAGGTGCCGGCCACGTTCGGCACCTTGGCCTGGCCGCCGAGCTGGCCCTCGGTGCCGACCTCGCGGGCCACCCGGGTGACCTCGTCGGCGAACGCCGACAGCGTGTCCACCATCGAGTTGATGGTGTCGGCCAGCTCCGCGATCTCGCCCTGCGCCGCCACGGTGATCTTGCGGGACAGGTCACCCCGGGCCACCGCCATGGTGACCTGGGTGATGTTGCGGACCTGGTTGGTCAGGTTGTTCGCCATCGAGTTGACGTTGTCGGTCAGGTCCTTCCAGGTGCCCGACACGCCGCGGACCCGGGCCTGGCCGCCGAGCTTGCCCTCGGTGCCGACCTCGCGGGCCACCCGGGTGACCTCGTCGGCGAACGCCGACAGCGTGTCGACCATCGTGTTGATCGTCGACTTCAGCTCGAGGATCTCGCCCCGGGCGTCCACGGTGATCTTCTGCGACAGGTCGCCGCGGGCCACCGCGGTGGCCACCTGGGCGATGTTGCGCACCTGGTCGGTCAGGTTGCGCGCCATCACGTTCACCGAGTCGGTGAGGTCCTTCCAGGTGCCGGACACCCCGGGCACCGCGGCCTGGCCGGCGAGCCGGCCGTCGGTGCCGACCTCGCGGGCCACCCGGGTGACCTCCGCGGCGAAGCCGGACAGCTGGTCCACCATGGTGTTCACGGTGTTCTTCAGCTCCAGCATCTCGCCGGCCACCTCGATGGTGACCTTGCGGGACAGGTCGCCGTTGGCCACCGCCGTGGTCACCAGCGCGATGTCGCGGACCTGGTAGGTCAGCCGGCTGGCCATGGTGTTGACCGAGTCCACCAGGTCCTTCCAGCTGCCGGACACCCCGCGCACCCGGGCCTGCCCGCCGAGCCGGCCCTCGAAGCCGACCTCGCGGGCCACCCGGGTGACCTCGTCGGCGAAGTTGCGCAGCTGGTTGACCAGCCCGTTCACGGTCTTGCCCACCCGCAGGAACTCACCGCGCAGCCGCCGGTCGCCGTCGGGCAGCTCGATGGTCTGGGACAGGTCACCGGCGGCCACCGCGGTCAGCACCCGGCCCACCTCGACGGTGGGCTGCACCAGGTCGTCCACCAGGGCGTTGGCGGCGGCCAGCGCGTCCGCCCAGACGCCGCTGCCGGGGCCGGGGCGCAGCCGCTCGGACAGCTTGCCCTCGCGGCCGACCGCTTTGCGTACCCGCTGCAGCTCCCTGGTCAGGTGCAGCTTGCGCTCCACCATCTGGTTGAACACAACGGCGATCTCGCCCAGGATGCCGTCCCGACTCTCCGGCAGCTTGCCGCGGAACGTGCCGTCGCGGACCGCGGTCAGCGCGGCGAGCAGCTCACGCAGGTCATCCGGGTCGATCGAGCGGGAGGGCGGCTCGTGCTGCTGGGCCACAGGGGTCATCGGTCCACCCATCTGGTTTGCCGGGGTGTAAGAGCCTGTTGGCAACCCCTGCTGGCGGCGCCCCCGGCGCCCAGACGACGACCGCCGGCGTTCGCACCCCACGAAACGCTCCGCAAGCTCCACGTTCCGCGGGGACCCCGCAAGGACGTCGTCGTCGCCGATACAACAACGGTATCGGCTCCTCCTCCGCCTTGCCGGATCGCCGCCTGGATCACCGGGTGCATCCACCGAGGGATTGCCAACAGGCTCTGAGCGTCGTCAGAACCGGCGAATGTGTCACGCCGGGGTCCGCCGCTCACTGGTCAGTCTGGCACGATCAGGTCGTCGTTACCCCACCTTGCGGAGGGTCCGACCCGACCTGTGACGATCCTGGGCGCCCTGGGCGTGCACGCCAGCTTCGCGCCGACCGCGGAGTCGGTTGCGGCTGCCCGCCGGATGGTACGCAAGGTGCTCGCGCAGTGGCCGGTCGGCGAGGCCGCCGACGACGCGCTGCTGGTGGTCAGCGAGCTGTGCACGAACGCGGTCATCCACGCCGGCACCGGGTTCACGGTCAGCTGCTCCCACCTGGGCACCGCGATCCGGCTGGCGGTCCGGGACAGCTACCCCGGCCGCGCCCTGCCCACCGTGGTCATCGGGCCGGAGGGGCACCGCACCGCGGGGCGCGGCCTGCTGCTGTGTGCGGCGCTGTCCTCGACCTGGGGGGTCGAGTACGACCGCAGCGGCAAGGAGGTCTGGTGCCACCTGGACCTGCCCGCCGCGGTGCCGGTCCGGGCGCCGCGGGCGATCGCGGCGGTGACCTTGACCGGGACCGGGCAGATCGCCGACTGGTCGGTGGCGGCCGCCGACCTGCTCGGCTGGTCGGCCGGCGATGCGCTCGGCCGCTCGTTCGCCGACCTGCTGCTGGTCGCGCCGGCGCCGGCCACCG
>JBKOWA010000425.1:0-2237 GCA_046724155.1 Actinomycetota bacterium | reverse complement strand
CCCAGGTCAGCCAGCGCCTGAATCACCAGCTCACGGGCGGCCGCTCGGTAGACGGCCAGCAGGCCGGGGATGATGTTGAGCTCGTAGGTGGGCGAAATAGCCGGGTGCGCTCGTACAGCGGCACCGATGACAGCATCAGGCGGTTCATGCCGGCCCGCTTCTGCCGTCGCCACTCCACGTACATCGACTCGATCGCCCGGGCCGTGGCGATCAGGTCGGGGATCTGGTCCTCGGTCCGGCAGACCCGGTACCACGCCCGGATCATGTCCTCGGCCGGTGCCTGGTTGCCGTTCTCGATCCGGCTGACCTTAGTGAAGTGACACCCGATGCCTGCGGCCAGCGCCCGGGCCGTGAGACCCACGTCCTTGCACGCAACCGGACGCCAAGCACCTTGCGGGCCTGCCTGGCCTGGCTAGCGCGGGCGGTACTCACGGTCGGGGATCGACAACTCCCAGACCGCCGCAAACGCCGACCGGCAGAGCTGGATAACGCTCAGGTCGGTCGTGCGCTGGCGATCTACCACCAGGCCGTTGGCCGCGAAGACAAGAATCACCGCGACTTCATCATCGAACAGCCAGAAGTCGTTGCCCGGCAGGGCCACGGCCGACACCCGACGGCGCGGCACCCAGCGGATGTCCTCCCCGGCTTCCACATACAAGTGGCTGTCCTGGAGCACCCACTTCTGGTAGTCGCTCAGGGGTCCGACACGATGCGGGCGCGGCGAAACACCTTGCCGGCCGCGGGGTCGCCGCGCGCACCAGATCGAACCAAGGCTCAAGCCAACTGGTGTCACCTGGCTCGCCGGCGAGCTTCGTAGGAGATGGGCTCCGGCTACCCTCCCACGAGCGCCGCGACCGCCGAGCGTGCCACCTCAACGCACGCCTCGTGGTCCGGGATGTCCATCTAGCCCAGCGCCTCCGCGCCCGTTACCCGCCGGGGCACGGGGATGGGCGGTGGAGGGCTACCCGACGGTACGCAGGTCGTGGCTGGTGTTGTTGAGCCGGCGGGCGCCGCTGTCGTGGGCGACCGTGACGATGTCCTCGATCCGGACGCCGAAGCGCCCGGCGAGGTAGATGCCCGGTTCGATGGAGAAGCACATCCCCGGCACGAGCGGCTGCCTCTCTCCTCGACCAGGTACGGCGGCTCGTGAGTGGTGACGCCGATGCCGTGGCCGGTGCGGTGGATGAACTGCTCGCCGTAGCCGGCCTCGGAGATCACCCGCCGGGCCACCCGGTCGATCTCCTGGCACGGCACCCCAACCCGGACCGCCTTGAATGCCGCCTGCTGGGCCTCCCTGACGATCGCGTGCACCTCCCGGACCTGCGCCGAGGGCTCACCGACGGTCACCGTGCGGGTGGTGTCGGAGCCGTACCCGTGCTTGAGGCCGCCGAAGTCGAGCACCACCGCGTCGCCGGGCTCGATCACCCGATCGCCGGCCTCGTGGTGCGGGTTGGCACCGTTGGGCCCGGAGCCGACGACCGTGAAGTCGACCTTCTCGTGGCCGAAGCGGCGCGGCAGGTCGGCCAGTTCGGCGGCCACCTCGGCCTCCCGCCGGCCGGCGAAGGGCATGCCGACGATCTCGCCGTACGCGGCGTCGGCGGCGGCCCCCGCCGCCTCCAGCCGGGCCAGCTCGGCGGTGTCCTTGACCGCCCGCAGCATGGGCAGGCAGGCGCTCAGCGCGCGGTAGCGGGTGCCGGGCAGGTCGTCCTGCAACCCGAGCAGGTGCATCGACCAGGCCGAGTCGGAGATGCCGTAGCTGCCGCCCGGCGGCAGCAGGGCGGTGGCGACGGCGTAGGGGTCGGTGCCGTCCGTCCAGTCGGCGATCGTCAGCGTCGGCGCGCCGGGCGCGGCCTCAGCGTCCGCGCGTTCCAGGGCGGGCACGACCAGCGTCGGCTCCTGGTCCGGCAGCAGCACGAGCAGGACCCCAGCCAGCCCGGCGCGAGCGACCGCCTGACCCGACTGCCGGCCAGGACCTCACGGCGTGCTCGGCGGGAAGGTGCCCGGCCAGTCCGCGCCCTCTGGATGACACCGTAACTGGACTCCGGCACCGGCTGCCACGCGCCGACGAGCTCGCCCAGCGGTTCGGAGACGACGATGCGGTTTTGTCGGGGGGTGCCCGTAGCGTGCGCGTCATGCCTTCCTTACGACACGAACTGCTGGCCGAGGTGTTTCGGGCTCGGCCCGCGTTCGCCGCCGAGCTGCTGGCCGAGCAGTGGAAACTGGCCCTCCCGGAGCAC